>CAYSHN010000369.1:0-4340 GCA_964430815.1 uncultured Calditrichota bacterium
TAACGGGTGCTACGGGTTTGGTGGGAAGTAATTTAATCCCCCGTATATTAAATAATGATAGTCATTGCGATCTTATTTTGTTGATACGTGGCAGTTCCCATTCTGAAACAGAACAACGTGTCCATTCGGTTCTGACTGACCTGATGACGGAATCGGAGATAAATCAAACCAAGCGCCGTATTACAATATTAAAAGGTGATATTACAGATCAGAATCTGGGATTGGGCCTGGAGGATTTCAGGTATTGGTCATCCCGGATCACTCATATTATCCATTCTGCCGCCAATGTTTCATTCCGGGTGCCCCTGAATCAAGCCAGGCAGATTAATTTCTTTGGAACCGAAAATGTAATGGAATTGGCCCGGGCAGCTAAGAACAATGGTAATCTGCAAAAAGTGGCTTACGTCAGTACGGCTTATATTTCCGGAATGCGCAGCGGGAAAATATATGAGGACGAACTGGACTGCGGACAGAATTTCGCCAATACCTATGAACAGTCCAAATTTGAATCAGAACTCCGGGTACGAAAATTGATGCAAGATCTGCCTATTATAGTTTTCAGGCCGAGTATCATTATAGGCGACTCTAAAACCGGAAAAACCAGGGCGTTTAATGTCTTATATTTTCCGCTTAAACTGCTATACCGCAGAGTATTAAAAGTTCTACCAGGTTCCCCATTCACCCCCACCGATGTGGTGCCGGTAGATTATGTTTGTGATGCTTTATACCATATTTTCTTCAACTTGGCAAACTGCAGTGGGAAAACATTTCATCTCACTGCAGGTGAAAAAAATGCGACCACAACGGGTGAGGTGGTTGATCTGGCTGTGCGATACTTCAATCAGGTCGCAGGGGAGAAAAAATATTCGCCGGTTCGATTTATTCCGGTCCAATATTATCATGCGTTCCGGCATTTTGTATATGGCCGTGCAAAGAAAATATTCCAGGTGATGGAGAATTTTGAATCTTACCTGCTGGTAAATAAATCGTATGATGATTCCAATACCCGCATCGCCTTGAGCGGCTCTGGTATAACTGTTCAGCGCTTTCATAAATATTATCAGCATATTTTAGATTATAGCCTGGCTTGTGACTGGGGAGAAAAATATGAACCAGCCTCTGTATAGATACAGGAAAAATCAGCAAGTGAAAATGCTGGTCATCCTGAATCCAGAAGCAAACCATGGTCTGGCTAAAAATTTGCCGCAGCAAATATGTCAGGAATTAGGACTGGAGTCTTCGCAAGTTATGATCACACGATTCCCTTACCAGGCAACGATGCTGGCCCGGCGGGCAGCTCGGCAAAATATAAAAACAATTATTGCCGTCGGCGGGGATGGAACTATAAATGAAATCCTCAATGGTATTATTGGATTCAATGTTCAGCTGGGTCTTATTCCGGTTGGTACTGCTAATGACCTGGCTAGCCATTATCAACTGCCTTGTAATATATCCGCCGCTTGTGATATTATCAAAGCAGGTCAAACCCGTGATCTTGATGTAATTCAGGTAAATGGATGGTATTATTGTACAGCGGGAGGAATTGGTCTTCCCTGCAGAGTTGCACAGATCGCAGACTCTCTTAAAAAAAATAAAATTATCGGTAAAATATTACTCCGACTTATAGGGAGTAGAATTTACATCCTGTCCTTACTGATTGCTTTGTCAAAAAAAAGTAAGCAGCATAATCTGATGAAGGTCAATCTTAATGGATATTCAAAAATGATTAATCCGCTCTGGCTGATGATTAATAACCAACCAAAACTGGGGAAAAAATTTATAGTATGTCCGGGTGCAGTGAATGATGACGGTCTTTTTGATTATTGCCTGGTGGCACGGATTCCATCTTTCTTAAAAATACTATCCTTATCCTGGCTGGTTTTACATGGTAGACATTTAAATCAACCGGAAGTATCCTACGGATCTTCTTCTGAAATCCATATAACATCGGAAAAACCTGTTTCCTTTCTGGGTGATGGACAGATTCAAAGCCCGAAATCCGTATTTCATATCCGGATAATACCGAAAGCGTTGAAATTGATTATACCTGCAGCATCCATTGCACCCCTGCAAAAAACTGGTTATTCTCAGTACCGTCTGCATAATATAACAGAACAGGGAGATTTTTATGCAATGTATTCCTCATAAAGGATATTTCTTGCGGATGAATTTGTATCTGAAAGAAATGTATCCACTGCCATACCGTTTAGCGACCGCGGCGCTGTATGTATTAAGTTTTTATTATTTATTGCAATGCATTTATGGCCTGAATCATCTAACCATTTCTATTTTCCCGCTTTCTGCCATACTGAGTATTTTTATACTCCTGCTGATTCTTCGGCTCATGGATGAAATCAAAGATAAAGCAATCGATCAGGAATTATTCAAGGATCGGCCCTTACCATCAGGTCAAGTTGAAGAAACGGATATAGTCTTCAGTTTAATAGTGATGATTATTTCTTTCCTGGTCATCAATATCCTAGTGAGAGGACTATTCTGGCTGGCTGTGATCGTACTGGGTTATACATTATTTATGTTCAGATATTTCTTCATAGCATCGATTTTGCGTAAAAATCTTATCCTAAACTTAATTACCCACAATCCGGTGGTTCCCTTAATGCTGGTTTACATTTATGGTTTATTTGTAGTTGAGCATGATCTGGTTTTTATCAATTCAAACTGGTTTCCAGTGTTAATGCTGATTTTGATGTTCTGGTCTATGTCGTTAGCCTGGGAAATAGCGAGGAAGATCCGTTGCCGGGAGGAAGAAAATGCTTATGTAACTTATTCGCAGATTTTTGGCCGGCCAGGTGCTGTTGCAATTGCCACAAGTGCCCAAACCATAACCTTGTTGCTAGCAATTTATTTTTATTCCTGCCTGTCTTTGACTCCAATTTTTCTCATAACAGTGATTGTCGGTTATGTTTTGCTTTTACGTTCTTATCTGCGCTTCATCATTTATCCAAATCCTTTTACTTCCAGATTAAAATCCTGGTCTGAATTTTATCTGCTCATTGTCTGTCTGGCTGCCTGTCTTGATCTGGTGGCAGAAGCACTAAGGAGATTTTAAGCATGTATACCCATTCTGACATGCTGATTTCTTGTCGTACCCCTTTCTCCAGGATCCGGTATCGTGAGGTTGGTGGTAAGGGTTGGAATCTATTCCGTCTGAAGAGATTTGGATTTCAGGTTCCGGACTGGTTGATTATTTCAAGCCAGTTGTGTGATTTTGCTTTAGAAGATGAAAGGACAAAGATAGCAGAGCTGATCAAGGATACAGATTTTAATCTGCAGGAATCTCTCCAGGTTACTTCAGGTCAAATCTCAGAAATAGTAGCTAATTCCATATTGCCGTTGATGTTCCCCATCGAGTTATCAATTAATATGCAAAAATTATTCAGAACAGAACAAACATTCTCGGTCCGGTCTTCAGTAATCGGTGAAGATGCACAGGAAAATTCCTATGCAGGATTAATGGATTCATTTTTAAATATTTCCATAGACAGTATAGTCGCAATGATGAAAAAAGTATGGGCATCTGCGTTTTCCCCCCGCGCGTTAATTTACAAGCACCGAAAAAAACTAAATATGACTGATGTGTCTTCAGCGGTAATCGTACAAAAGATGGTGCACTCAAAGACCTCAGGGATACTGTTTACCTGTAATCCTGAAACAAGGGGAAAGGAATATATCATAACAGCAGGTTATGGGCTAGGGGAGGGAATTGTGACCAATAAAGTGGAAACAGATACTTACCGGATAGAACGGAATAAGGGGAGAATTTATAAAGAAATTGGTGTGAAAAAAAATCAGATCGACTTTAGTAAAAAGGAAGGAACTCAAAAATATTCACTGGCAGAATATTTACAGAGAACCCAGGTCTTGAATGATGATCAAATCAGGAAATTAGCCGATCTGGGTGAAAAAATTGAAAATAAATTTTCAGGGCCACAGGATATTGAATGGACTTTCGATCAAAACGGAAAGTTGTTCATCCTGCAGTCACGTCCGGTTATTTATGCAGATAAAAAATCGAGACAGATTAGGATATGGGATGACTCCAATATTGTGGAAAGTTATCCCGGAATAACCCAGCCCCTGACCTTCAGTTTTGTCCGGGCATGTTACGAAAATATTTTCAGAGATACCACCAGCAGTTTTCTACTGTTTAGAAATGCGCTCCGGAGTAAGAATTACATATTCAAAAATATGATTGGTTTGCTGGATGGACATATTTATTACAATTTACTGAACTGGTACGTGATGTTATCCTTCCTGCCAGGTTTCCAGCAACACCAGCGGGCCTGCCAAAATCCAGGTGATCCGGGCGCCAAGCACGG
>CAYSHN010000370.1:0-4338 GCA_964430815.1 uncultured Calditrichota bacterium
GAGGCGTTATTCATGTTAAAACAGGAATGCGTAAATCATTAATTATCTTGAATACAATTTATACAGTACTGGTACAATGATCAGGGTGAGAATGGTCGATACGGTTAATCCGCCGATGATTGTCCAGCCTAACGGTGCCCAGAGTGTTCCGCCACCTATAGTCAAAGGTATTAATCCTCCAATGGTAGTCGTAGTCGTCAGGAAGATGGGCAGGAACCGTCTTTCACCGGCATTTTTTAAAGCAGTGATCATATCCTGGCCGTCCTGTCGTAACTGATTGGTGTAATCCACCAGCAGGATCGAATTGTTTACCACAATACCAAACAGACTGGTCAGTCCGATAAAAGCTGTAAAGGAAAATGGGTAACGGGTAATCAATAAAGTTAAAATAGAACCAACTATAGCTAGTGGAATGGCGGAATAAACAATGAGCGGCTGTTTGTAAGAGCGGAATTGTAATACCAGTATAGCGAATATACCAAGAGCAGCGATCAGCGTTGCCTGGAACATGCCCCCAAAAGATTCCTGCCGGCTTTCCAATTCACCTCCCATCGTGAAGTGGTATCCTTTCGGCCAGGGATACTTGTTCAGTCGATCGAGAATCTGCAGGGTGACCTGGTTGACCGAATACTCTCCGCGAACATCGGCGGTGATGGTTACAGTCCGTTCCAGATCATGATGAGTTATGGCCAGGGGGGACGATTTGAACTCGGTAGTGGCGATTTGTCTTAAAGGCATTAATTGACCGCTATAAGCCGGAATAAATATCTTATCAAGATCCCCGAGACCTATTTTATTCTGATCGGGCAACCGGATGGTGATATCATATTCTTTTCCTGCAGCATCACGGAATTTGGAGATTGGTGTTCCGGTCACGGCGGTACGAATCATTTGATCAATCTCATACAGGGGAATGCCTAACATCCCTGCTTTATCCTTATTAATTTTTATCTGCAGATCGGTTTTGGAAATACCCAGGGCATTATTAATATTTACAGTTCCGGGTGTAGCGGCAAAGATGGAATAGGTCTCGGCGGCTAATTGCTTCAGTACATCCATATTTTCACCAATAATACGAACGGCAATGGGTGCTTCGATGGGTGGACCCTGCTCGAATTCTTTTACTTCAATTTTTACTCCCGGTACGTCCTGATAGACAGTACGCAAATCGTTGATTATGGTATCAAATTGCTTAATATTATATTTATCCAACTGTACAAATAACTGGGCGTGATTGCTCTTGTTGTTCTTTGGAATGACATTATAATAAATCCTGGGATTACCATGACCGATATTGATCAATGAATATTTTATGTCTTTGTACCGTTGCAGGTACCCCTCTACTTCCCTGGCTATTTTCTCAGTCTGATCGAGAGTCGTCCCTTCGGGTGTATC
Organism: uncultured Calditrichota bacterium; assembly: GCA_964430815.1. Taxonomy (GTDB): domain Bacteria; phylum Calditrichota; class Calditrichia; order JAJRVZ01; family JAJRVZ01; genus CAVZSQ01. Next base: position 1,396 of record CAYSHN010000370.1, read on the forward strand.
GATGTTGATAATAAATTGTGGTTTTTCTGCTTTGGGGAAGAAACTGATGCCCACTAAAGGAAATAAGGCGAGACTGATGATAAAAGCAGTGATAGCGCCTGTCAGGATCTGCCGTGGGTGATTGAGGGCATAATCAATAGTCCTCCTGTATTTTGTGACAATAAAATGGTCGAGACGTTTTTTAAACCAGGTGTCTTGTTCGGGAGAAGAGGGTCGTAGATATTTACTGGCCAGGAAAGGGGTAAAGGTGACCGAGATCAGCAGGGAAGCCATCAAGGCATAAACCACGGTCAGCGGCATGCTGCGGATAAAATCACCGGTCATATCCCCCATGGTCAGCATAGGGATAAAGGCCAGCACTGTGGTAAGGGTGGAACTGGTTACCGCCCAGGCGATCTGGCCTGTGGCGCGGATGGCAGCCTCCTGAGGTTGATATCCTTCTCTCATAAATCTGGATATATTTTCGGTTACCACAATGGCATTATCCACCAGCATACCCAAAGCAATAACCAGCCCGGATATGGTCATCTGTTGCAGTCCAAAACCACTGACATCGATGGCACCGATAGCTATAAGTACCGAGACCGGAATAATAGACATGACAATTAAAGAAGCGCGGATACTAAGGCTAAAAAAAATAACTGCCCCGACCAGAATAAGGCCCTGCAGTAAATTAATAAAAAATCCATTCAGGCGATTAGACACACTTTCCGATTGATCAAAGATTGATGATATTTTAATGTTGCCGGATAGTTCGGTGCTGAATGATTTTAATTTCAGTCGAATATCATCCATGATGGTAAAAATATTGGTACCTTGTTTCTGGCTTACGGTAACCAGAACGGCTCTTTGATTCTTATACAAAGCATAGTAGCGCGGGTCTTCATAAGCAAAAGAAACACGGGCCACATCTTTAAGATATAGTATTTTACCATCGCTAGCGTTCAAGATGGTATTTTCAATATCGGTTAGTGATTTGTACGTCGTAGTGGTTTTAATATTAAACCTGCGTGTACCAATGTCCAGTTGACCGGCCGGGATCGTCTGGTTGGTACTTTGAATCGCCTGGATGACCCTGGTCAGGGAGAGTTGATACTGAGCCAGGGCGTCCAGATCAACCCCGATACGGATCTCCTGCTCCGGGAAAGCCCAGGTCCTGATTTTTTGCACACCGGCAATCTTTTACAGTGACTTTTTTAATCTTTCGGCCTCTTTTTCCAATGAAGCGTAACTGGCATTATCCGAGTACAATGCCAATTGCAGAATATTTACATCGGAGATACTCCACTTGACTATATCCAGACTAAGGATTTCCTGGGGCAAAGTATTGCGGATGCTGTTCACTTTCTGGACTACATCGGAATATTTATCGTCAGGATCACTACCGATGATAAATTCAACCTCAATCACGCCCAGGCCGTCTTCCGCTCCGGAATCGATATGTTTTATATCATCCAGTTCATTGATGACCTCCTCGACCGGATCTATGATCAGTTCTTCAATATCGGCAGGAGTTGCCCCGGGCAGGACAACTATTACACTGCTGCCGGCCGGTGTTACGGGTGGATCTTCGGAGCGCGGCATGGTTAAGAAGGAATAAAGACCTACGGCCATCAACAGCACGACGAAAACGATTGTAAACTGATGATTTTCAATGGCGGATCTAACCAGGTGCATATCGGTTCTCCAGATACGATGCAAATAGTTTTATTGTTTAATTACCTTGACCAGGGCACTGTCACTCAAATAAGCAGTTCCGGCAATAATGACATTGGAAATGTTCTGCAGATCCGAGGAAATAGCTGCATACTCATCGGTAAAATGATCAATAGTAACCGGTATTTTTTTGACCCGGTTACCGGTGGGTAACAGAGTATAAATAAATCCATTTGTGGTCTCGGCCTCCATCAAGGCATCGATAGGGATGATATAAAAATGATGGTTGGCTGCCGGATAAATCTCTACCCGGCCCACAAATCCCGAGATCAGTTTGGGAGGGAAATCAAGCAGTTCAACTTCGACCTCAAATGTACCGCTGCGGGGATCGATGGCCTCAGCTAGCTCGCTTACTATTCCGGATAATTTCAGCGAGGGATAAGCCTCTAATGAAATAGCCGCCGAATCTCCTTTTTGAATCAGCACGATTTCATTATCGGCAACTCCCAGGCGCATGACCCATTTACTGCTGGTTGAAGAAAAATAAAATATGGGCATACCGGCGGAAACCAGTTCATTTTTTTCGGCAAATCTTTTAATAATTTTACCATTAGCCGGGGCATAAATTCTGGCATGTTTTAAGTTAAATTCGGCGATATTTAAATTAGCCTGGGCAATTTGAAATCCAGTTTCCGCATCCTGTTTTTGCTCCAGAGTGGTTACTTTGTCATTCCACAATCGCATGACCCGTTGTAGGTCCCGCTGGATTTTTTCAAATGCACCGCGAGCCTGGTCCACATAGGCCTGCATTTCGTTCAAAGCCAGGCTGGCCAAAAGATCTCCTCTTTTCACCGCTTGTCCCTCATCGACACGGATGTTTTCGAGGATGCCCCCTACTTTAAATGATAACTTTGATTCAGTTTTGGCGGCGAGAATACCACTGCGACTTATGGGCAAAGATCTTTTTTCATATTTAAGAGCAGCAAGTTTTACCGGGATTACCCGTTCAACTGCCTCAGTTTTGTTTGAGGAGCAACTGATAATGCTCAGGGAAAGGGATAGAAAAAGAATGATTGAATATAATGTGCGGAAACGATTCATAGACAACCTCATGCCTGGTTTAGTATGGCCACTCAATTTTATATATAACCTGATTAGATCAGAATTTACTTATAGTTCCTAATTCAAAATTATGGTTTCAATGAATGATAGATCAGATCGAAACTATAGGCAATAATATCTTTGGCCTGTAGTTTATAATACTCATCAAATAAATTTCTATTCATG
>CAYSHN010000371.1:0-4322 GCA_964430815.1 uncultured Calditrichota bacterium
TAAAAATTAATCAGTATAAACCTACTTTCTTTGGTAGCAAATTACCGCTTAATTGACAGTCGTAAAGTGCATCATCATATTGTCGCTCAGCTGGCCTGTCCCCATCCCGTTCATTGTGCTCATATCGCCCATATGCTCTTTCATCATCTTTACCATTTTATCTCCAAGATGGATCATATATTGTGTATGTCTGGCCAGCATGGAATCGGCAAAAAACGTGCAGAGTGTACTATCACTATTCCAGGTAGAACCTCCCTGAGTTGAATGGTAACGGTCCAGGTGGTGCATAATGGCCGAATCAGACATAGCCGTCATCATATCACTGTGCTCCATCATAGGATGACCCAGGGACATGGAGTCGGCCAGATCCCTGGCACTGATCAGATGAAAATTCTTTTCCACAATTCCCTTTATCACCGGTTCACTGAAGGTAAGCCTTACAGGTTCATTTAAATTCACACCGGTGCTGCCGTTGGCAGGCTGCACAAGCAAAGCTGGTTTTGTGTCGGCTGCAGCCGGTGATTTCGCATCCTGCGAACAATTGTGCATGGTAAACACAACAACGATTAAAAACATCAACAGATATATATTCTTTGACATTGGAATTTCCCCCATAGTTTCTATTATTCCGTCATTATTTGGTTACAATAACACTAATAACTGAATTTTTAATCCACCAGAGAAGTGGTCATTTATCGGCGCAACTATTGAATACTGCCTGGTAAATTAGAATTCCTATTTTCTATATCCGCTCCATCTCCTTTTCGACAGATTTCCTTTTCCATAAATAATAGATCACCGGGTACACCATCAATTCTAGCATTACCGAAGTAATAATTCCACCGACCATCGGTGCCGCGATACGCTTCATTACATCTGCGCCGGTGCCATGACTCCACATGATCGGCAACAGGCCGGCAATGATCACTGCTGCCGTCATGATTTTCGGCCGGACTCTCTTTACCGCACCATGATGAATCGCATCCTTCAGGTCGATGAGATTCCGCATTAACCCCTTTTGTTGTCGCTGATCATAGGCCTGATCCAGGTACAACAGCATCACCACACCGGTTTCAGCATCCAGACCGGCCAGAGCGATGATCCCCACCCAAACCGCGATACTGAGATTATAGCCCAGGATATACAGGAACCAGAAAGTTCCGATAAGCGAGAAAGGCACCGCTAAAAAGATAATGGCCACCTTGGAAATAGAGCGGGTATTGAAATAAATGATCACAAAAATTATAAAAAGTGTTAACGGTATCACCAGCATCAGGCGCTGCCGGGCGCGCTGCATATATTCGTACTCACCGCTCCAGGTGAGGTTATAACCAGCCGGCATTTTGATTTTCTCCGAAACGACTTTCTGCGCCTGCCTGACATAACTGCCCATGTCAATGTCTTTGATATCAATAAAGATCCAGGCATTAGGACGGCTATCTTCACTGCGTATGACCATTGGCCCCTTCCGCGGCGTAATGGCAGACAGTTGTCCAATGGGTATCTGCTGGCCGGCGGGTGTGGGGACCAGCACGCGTCGTAATGCCTCCAGGTTATCCCGAAGTTCACGGCTGTAACGCAAATTTACGGGATATCGTTCCAGTCCTTCCACCGTGCTGGTAATACTCATCCCGCCCATGGCGGTCTGGATAATATTCTGTACATCACCTACGGTCAGACCATATCGCGCAGCTGCCAGGCGATCTATATCGAAATCCAAGTAATTTCCGCCGACTGATCTCTCGGCGAAAGCGCTTAAAGTGCCGGGCACAGTGCGCACGATAGATTCAATTTCGATGCCAATTTTTTCCAGCACATTGAGATCAGGACCTGAAATCTTTATTCCCACCGGTGTTTTAATACCGGTGCTCAGCATATCGACACGCGTCTTGATCTGCATGGTCCAGGCGTTAGTCACACCCGGAAACTGTATAGCCCGGTCCAGTTCATCAATCAACTTCAGGACAGTCATTCCCGGCCGCCATTCATTTTCTGGTTTTAACATAATCGTAGTCTCAATCATATCCAGACCGGCCGGATCGGTAGCAGTTTCTGCCCGCCCGATTTTCCCAAATACATGATGTACTTCCGGAAATTGCCTGATAATTTTATCTGTTTGCTGCAGCAGTTCCCTGGCTTTGGTAATCGACATGCCCGGCATGGTCGTGGGCATATACAGCAGGTCCCCTTCATACAGCGGCGGCATGAATTCAGAACCGATACGGCTGAGCGGGATCAGCGTGAGTATGAGCAGGCCGGCTGCTATGATCAGCACTGTTTTATAATATTTCAGCACAAAACCGACCAGCGGACTATATATCCTGATTAAAAAATTATTGATCGGATTTTTTTCTTCCGGCAAAATTCTGCCGCGGATCCAGTATCCCATCAGAACAGGAACTATGGTGATGGATAAGATGGCTGCTGCAGCCATGGAATATGTCTTGGTAAAAGCTAACGGACGGAACATCCTGCCTTCCTGTGCTCCCAGGGTAAATACTGGAATAAAGGAGACAGTTATCACCAGCAGAGAATAGAACAGGGCTGGTCCAACTTCTTTGGATGCATCCATAATGATTTGCCAGCGCTCGCGTTGTTCGGTCAGAGGTTTCTCGCGTTCATATTCAATATGTTTATGAGCATTTTCAATCATAATAATGGCTGCGTCCACCATGGCCCCGATGGCGATGGCAATCCCACCCAGAGACATGATATTGGCATTGATACCCTGCCATTTCATTACAATAAAAGAGATCAGGATGGCGGTCGGCAAAGTAATTATCGCTACAAAAGCGCTGCGCACATGGAGTAAAAAGATAATACAGACCAGGGCAACAATAATTATTTCTTCAATCAATTTTCTTTTCAAGGTGTCTATGGCACGTTCGATTAAACCCGAACGGTCATAGGCAATCGAAATATTGACATCAGCAGGTAATCCTTGTTTGAGTATTTCGAGTTTTTGCTTAGTCCGCTTAATCACTTCAAGGGCATTCTGGCCATAACGCATAACCACGATACCACCAACCACTTCACCTTCGCCATTGCTCTCTGCCAGTCCCCGGCGCATCAGCGGACCTATGCTGACATCGGCTATGTCTTTAATATAGACTGGTGTGCCGTTCTTTACATCTGTCATAACAGGAATATTACTGATATCGTCCAGAGATTTTATATAACCCAGCCCGCGGACCATAAATTCCATTTCGCCCATTTCAATCACTTCCCCGCCCACATCATTATTGGAATTTTTGATAGCCATCTCTACCATCTGCAGGGGGAGATGATAAGCCAGCAAGCGCACCGGATCGACGGTGACCTGATATTCTTTTACAAAACCGCCGATACTGGCAACTTCGGCCACCCCTTCAACCGAACTCAATTCATATTTCAGATACCAATCCTGGTAGGAGCGCAATTCCTGCAGTGAACGCTGGTCAGAGCTGAGGGTATATTCGAATACCCAGCCTACACCGGTGGCATCGGGCCCCAAAGTGGGTATGACCTTTTCAGGAAGCCGTTTCTGGGCATAATTGAGATACTCCAATACGCGACTGCGTGCCCAGTAGATATCCGTTCCATCTTCAAAAATCACATAGACCAGCGAATATCCAAAAAACGAATAACCACGTACCACTTTAGCCGCCGGTACTGAAACCATAGCCGTGGTCAAAGGGTAAGTCACCTGATCTTCTATAATCCGCGGTGATTGACCGGCATATTCCGTATAAATGATCACCTGTACATCACTCAAATCAGGGATGGCATCGACCGGGATGTTCAACATTGAGTAGAGACCCCAGCCGATCAGAAAAACCACACTCAGAATTACTATTATTCTGTTGCGTATAGATCGTTCAATTATATTTTCTAAGATCATGGTCAGGCTCCCGGTCTTTAATGAACATGTTTCGATCCACTGGAACTGGAATCGACTTCTACCGGTACGAGTTTCATCCCACATAACGGGCAATCACCAGGCTTATTACTCCTGATCTGCGGATGCATTACACAGATATAGATTACCTGCTTCTGATTATCATCAACCGATCGCTGGTCACCGATATCTTTTTCTTTAGTCGTGTCTTTTACCTGCTCTTGGTGTGGAATAGTCGATTTCTGTTCCGGCATGGCCATAAAATTTCCTGTATGATCATCTGGATTTGCCGGAGAGGTTACTTTCTCCTGTTCTTCCTGGGGTTTGCTGATGACTTTTGGTTCCGTTACCGGTTTCGGCATTTCCATATTTTCATGCCCCTGCATGGAAGAAATTGCCGCTTTAAGATTACTCTCCGAATCGATCAGGAATTGCGAAGAGGTGA
>CAYSHN010000372.1:0-4317 GCA_964430815.1 uncultured Calditrichota bacterium
ACTGGATCCGCGTAGTTCGATACCGATTTTACCATCATAATCATTCCAGGGATCGGACAGATGATTCCACTCCTCTGCACCATTGTAAATGATACCCATGTCGGCGGTAATCTTACTGGAATTTATGATGGTTTGACCATGTGTATCAATTACCACAATCGGTAAATTGGTAGAATCGAAAACGACCGTCTGGGCGGAGAGTAAAAAAACTTGAGCGGTTAAAAGCACAAATACTTTAATCCATATATGATGACCATGACTGCTTGATATTTTTTTCATAGGCTTACCACAACTATTATATTAATAAACTAATTTGCCTTTTTCCCACACACCCTGTCCGGCAGCCGCCGAACACTCCTCTCCAGAGGGAAAATTTCACCTATTTTGAGCAGGAAAGATCCCGGATGACAGTGCTTATTTATTCCTCAAGTACTAAGGTACTTAGGGACTCATGTACTTTTACTCAGTGCCTTTGTGCCCTTCTTTATCCCTTTGTGCCTCTGTGCCTTTGTCTCTTTGTGCCTTCATTATCAGATCTTACTCAAATACCGCTGTTAGTTTCTGATAATTAGTATGCACGACTTCTACTGCGGCAAGAACCGTTTCCTTATCTGCTTTATCTTTAATGGCTTGATTGAATTTGTCGACCGCAGTGGATAAATCAGTTCGTGCCTTATTGAACTGTTCCTGCCTGGTCTTATGTTTTTTCGGTAATTCCGCTTTATTCAGCGCATCCATCCGGGCTACAATTCTTTCCGCTGAAGCGGCTATTGTATCAAATTTATATTCCAGGATATAATAATGATATAACATGTACAATTCCTGATGAAAACTGTCCATCTCCTTTAGCGCAGGACGGATCGTACGGACCAGAATTTCGTACTGGCTGTGCAGGTTTTCTGCTGCTTTAAGCAGGCCTTCGGCATCATTGGCGGCTGCTGCTGATTTATACTTTTCAATGATTTCGCCCATGACTGTCATACCTTCAGTCCATTTACTCTGTTTCTCATGCAACATAGGCGAAAGTTTAGCTTTACTTAATCGTGCATACCCGCTATCGATCTCCGTGATTAATCCTTTTAACATCTCTGTATTTTTCTGTGGCCAGGCTTCATGCCAGATCTGATAAATCACTTCATGAAATTCAGATAATTGGGGTACATCGCTGGTCATTTCGGGTGGTTTTTGTTCCTGGCCAGATACTGTACCAAATAGTAATACACCAAGAATTAACGGACAGATAAGCATCATCCTTTTAATCATTTTTTCTCCTTTCAATTATCAGATAATCTATATATTCATTTACTTCTATTCGCAAATATAGTTCGAAATTAATTTAAGGAAAGTAGTATTATAAAATCAATCTATTATACGGGTGAGTTCAATGGATATCTCGAAAGGATCAAAAGAGTCCAAAGTGTCCCTTACAACGTTTTTCCGGCACCATGCCCGCCGTAAGAAACCACAGTTCATCAGAAGTTTAAGGTCTGGGATTTTTCCGGTACCAATCCAGCGTAATGCGGATAGCCTCCTGCAGCGGTGTGGCATGATTACCGAAGGTCGCGGCATATTTGCTATGATCAACAATAAAAGGTTGTTCAAATTGATAGATTATTTCTGCCAATTCGCGAATGGTGGGATTTACCATGCCGATCAGTGTAGCCATAAGTTTAGAAAGTGCCTGAATTTTAACATCATGTCCTGTCTGGTGATAGATCATTTCTATAAATCGCCGCGTGGTGATCGTTTCTGCACTCGGTATATGCCAGGCCTGTCCTAATGCTTCATCCCGTTCACCCAGTGTTACCAGTGCTTTCCCAATATCGCCAATGAAGGTGTAAGTATGGAGTTGATCGATTTTCCCCATAGTTTGTGCACAACTATTTTCCAGTGCTGGATAAAAGATCCGTTCACCCATAGCTGAGGCCAGAACCCGTGGTCCAAAAAAATCAGACGCGCGTGCACTTACTGTCCGCACTTTTCCGCTTTTGTATACTTCCTGAATTTCCTGGGCCATTTTAGCCCGCGTTATTCCCTTACGGTCCTTAGCCTGGAAGGGGGTATCCTCGGCCAAAGGCCGGCCCTCCGTGGCGCCATACATATACATATTTTCCATGACCACTAACTTAGCTCCGGCAGCGGCTGCACCTTCGATCACTCCCTGCTGGAGCACCGGAAAAATTTCCGGCCACATAGTATATGGCGGGTTGGCACAATTATAAACCACTGCAGCACCGCGGCATAATTTCACCGTCTCATATGGATTGGCTGCTTCGCCTTTCAGCAATTCAACTCCCGGTGGCATAATCCCTTTTCCGCGGTGATTGACCATGCGTATCTTTTTGCCTTTTTGGCGCAATTCTTCCATAACTGCCAGACCGACTGGTCCCGTTCCAAATATCACATACAACTCATTGTTATGCATACTCAACCTATCATGCGAATATATATTTATACATTTATGATTTTCATAAATGTTAACACTATAAATCGAATTTAATATATTATAGAAAATAGAATTTTCTGTGATATTTGATACTATAACTTTATAAAATATCCTGACCTGATTCGATCATATTATGAGTGGTATTTAAAAAGGACTGTTTTAAAACTGCGATTTATAACTATCGAAAACTAATGACTTGTTAACTTTTAAGCAACTAAAAAATCAGGGCGGTCCTTTATGTGAATAAATATTAGTGCAGCTGACTTAAAATTAAAAGTGTTTAAAATTATTTAGCCAGGGTGTTAAGAAATTTCTTCAGGCCCTGGAACACTGCTGTAGCCAGGTTTTTCAGATTATCTTCATTCATTAAAAAAATCTCGTCTTGCGGATGGGATAAAAATGCCCCCTCCACCAAAAAGACTATCATATCACTTTGACGGGTCATATAATACGAACGATGTACCCGACCCACCGGGGCTAGTCCCAGGCTCAGCAACTCCGGATATACATACTGGGCAAAAGATTGTCCTTGCTGCTGGGTATAATATGTACTGGTGCCCTGGGCTGCCAGTGGATCGCTATTGGCGCCAGTTGAATTATTATGCAACCAGATCAGGATATGAGCATTATTTTGCCGGGCCAAGTCAGCCCGGGATTTAAGATTCATGGTAGTATCTGCCGAACGGGTCAGAATCACCTTGGCGCCGGTTTGTAGCAGCAATTGCGCCAAAAAATTAGCATAGATCAAATTCGCTTCTTTTTCCGTATACCCGGTGGCACCCACCGCTCCCAATTGTTCCCCGCCATGACCGGCATCCAGGGCAATAATCAGATTTTTAAAGGGATTGTCCGGATTTATGATGGGTGGCCGTCGGATCATCAGTTTGAAATTTTTTTCCTCATACCAGCCCCGAAAACCCCATTGTTGCCGGGTATTTAAAAAGAACCTGAATTGCAGTATGCCATCGGCAGTTTGCTGCCACTCAAAGTTTTTCAGAAAACTGCTGTCCGGATTGTTCAAGTTATCATTGTCCGGCAATATACTCCATTCATCCTGCATATTCGTATTATAAAAAGTCAATTCCAGGGATTGTGGTGTAATACATTGCCTGAGTTGGAAGGGTACTTTCCGGGATATATTGAATGTGAAAGTCAACCAATCATTGATAAAGAGTGAACTAAATCCGCGGCAACGGGCCTGGGGGATACTTGCTCCATAACCTATTTTTTTTACAGAAGCAGCACGGATATATCCGGAATGCTCTGAACTGATTTTTACTTTCAACCAGCGTCCAAAATCGGCGATAAGTTCCAGCCGAATTCCCCAGGGTAACTCCAGGAATATTTCACCATCCGGCTGAAAATAGACCAGGTTACTTTCATCAATGGTTTCCACCTGGTAAGGCTGGCCGGTTTGATAAACTGTGATGAGCCGTTCAGTTTTCCATTTTTTCTGTTTATTATCTTTTCCGCGTAAGTAAAAAATCACCGGTTCCTGCTCACAGCGCTTTCCCGGTTGGATCAGATAAACCCCGCGATATAGACCTTTTATACCATTGCTTTCCTCGGAATCAAGTTCAACCATGGGCAACGGATCATCGATCAGATCATCAATTTTAAAACTGGCTGATCCACCGGGGCTGCCCATAAACTGTACGGTAAGTTGATCCGCAGCATAGTAAATAATATCGTCTCCCGGCATAAAAAAGTTTGGGGAAAAAGCAGTCGGCCGCTCCGCTAAAGCGGGCAGGGGTGGAATACGATATAATTGCAAAGTGTCAGTTACTGTCATTGAATCCAGCTGAGCTGTCAGCAGGAATTTATTCCAACCCGGCAGGAGATTCACTAAAGATACAAACGCCCCGCTGGGA
>CAYSHN010000373.1:0-4295 GCA_964430815.1 uncultured Calditrichota bacterium
ATGGATCGTAGTCGTCCCAGTTATTTAAAGATGGTTCGTGTGCCTTTTTTGTCTTCAATTATAGTCCCTTTGATCGTCGGAACATTATTATCTTTCTACATTACTCGCACCCTTGATGTATTCAATTTGTTCATTGTAATCACCATGGGTATTTGCTTACATATCGCCACCAATGTTTATAATGATATCTATGATACCTTACAGGGAACCGACAAGGTCAATATTAACCGAAACGAATTCAGTGGTGGCTCCGGAGTGCTGGTTGATTATCCTGATCTTCTACCCGTTATGTACCGGATTGCTCGATTGAGCTTGATCGGTGCGCTGCTGGCATCAATAGGACTGCTATTCCGAATTCATGAAACCCTGAGAATTTATCTCATACTTCTATTTCTCCTTTCGGTTTTATTCAGCAAATATTATACAGCGGCACCAGTAAAGCTGGCCTATCGCGGATTGGGTGAGTTTTTTGTCTGGTTTGCTTTTGGACCAATGGCAATTCTGGTTGCAGCAGTCAGTCAAAATGTGGGATTTCATAAAATAATTATTGTTACTATGCCTGTTTCAGGAATTAGTACGCTTTCAATCCTGTTGATAGGCCAAATGATAGACTTAGAGGCAGATAAAGCCACCGGGAAATGGGGAGTGGCGGTAAGATTTGGAAACAAAACGACAAGTTACATTTATTTATTTGTACAAATATTATTATGTATAAATATAATTATTTTAGCACTTTTATATTTACCTGATGGCTGGCTCATACTGATAAGTTTGATTCCTTATATCTTACTTGTACCAAAGATTTTTAAAATTCTCATTCATAACTATCTTCATCCGGAATTACTAAAAAAAGCAGCACAATTAAATGTCTTACTTCATTTAACCTTTTCTTTTTTATTTATATTTGGTTTAATTTTAATAGTTATTTTATAATGTAAAAAGCGGATATTAGCTTATTACTTTTTGGATATTACAGACTGTGTAATAACACAGCTTAATGTTGTATTTTAAAATAGTAGAAGGATAATAAATAGAAGAAGTTGAGTTAAATAAATACGAATATTTGTTAGATAATTTAAATTATATTTTAGATGTTGAAAAAGCATCTTCAAGTCACCTAATTATATGTCGGTTGGCTTTAGTTTTTTAAAATTGTGAATCGGTGGTTATGTTGTGCCGGTTTTATATTTTTAAAGTGGCAATTTAAAAACGCTAGTTAATTAATGAATTATTTTCTTAAGCTGCATTTTTCATTTTTTTAGAGGAGGTTTTCCGTGCGTAGTTTAGAAGAAAATTTTAATCGATCGGGTTTCTCACGATTCCTCAACGGTGTGGCGGGCCGCATCTTTCGTTTAATCGCCGGCATAGGATTCCTTGTGATCGGTTATGTGTATCGGGACTATGCGCTCGGCGTGCTGTCCATGGTGTGGAGTATTCTACCGTTGAGCGCCGGATTGTTTGACATTTGCTACGTCAGCGCTCTGCTGGGTGGTCCGCTATCTGGTGCAAAGATTCGCGATAAGTACAAGACTGTTTAGTGTCCGAGCAGCGCCGCCTGACCAGTCGCTCAAGTTGATGGAGTGATCCCCGTATGTCAACGTAGGGCTTGAATATATTGCCCTTACAGGGCAGAAATATGAAAAAGATTTGTATTTTGATTCTTGGCGGTACCGCTGAGATTCATTGCCGCAGATGCAAATAATCATGCAACAGTTTGTATATATATTTCTCATCCTATTTCTATTCTTTTTTATAGGAATGTGGATCTTGATACTGAAAATGTTTTCTGTGATGAGTGGCTGGGCAACGCTGGCAGAACGATTTTACTTCCAGGAAATGTTTGCGGGAAGATATTATCGTTTTCAATCAGCAAGGCTTAATAAAGTATTTTTTAGAAGTTCACTCGAAATGGGTATGAACGAAATGGGATTGTATTTAACGCCGATGATACTTTTCTGATCATTCCATAAACCCATTTTTGTTCCATGGGATGAAATTGAGGCTGAGCCCTTCAAATGATTTTTATTCACAGGTTATCGGTTGAGGTTTAGATCATATCCAAACATTACACTTGAAGTCTATAAAAAGACATTTGAAAGAATGAGTGAATTTCATATTGCCTTAAAAAACTTCCAACTATAATTTTGACCTTAACGATTATCAATTGTCATAATAGAAGGGAATGTGACGCGCCAGTCCAGGTTTATCATTATTTCAAGCAATCCGTTATTTCTTTCAGCACAATATCCAGATCGCTATAACTTATGGTCAAAGGGGGCAGCAACCGTATGACCGTAGCCCCTGCGGGCAATACCAGAATTCCACGTTTCTGCAATTCCAAAATAATTGGATAAGATTTTTGCTTTAATTCAATGCCGATGAGTAAACCTATCTGCCGCAGTTCCCGCACCTGGCTTAAAGAGTATTTATTAAACTTTTCGGCAAAATAATCACCTTTTTCCTTAGCCTGTTGAGCCAGATTTTCTTTGATCATAAAATCGATAGCAGCGATGGCAGCAGCACTGGCCAGAGGATTCCCGCCAAACGTATTGCCGTGAATACCGGGTGAGATGTTCGGTAAATCCGTACAAACCGTTGCCCCGATGGGAAAACCTCCGGCCATCGATTTGGCCAGGCATAATATATCCGGTTCCAGTTCAAAATGCTCGATGGCCAGCATGCGGCCGGTACGACAAAAACCGGTCTGGACTTCATCGATAATCAGCAGAATGTTTTTCTGCCGGCAAAAATCCTGTACCTGCCGGAAATATTGCTCCTCTCCGATATTTACTCCACCTTCGCCCTGGACGATTTCCAGCATAACTGCAGCAGTTTTATCAGTGACAATTTCCGACAATTTTGAAAAATTATTAAACGGAACGAACTGGAAACCCGGCACCAGTGGCAGGAAATCTTCCCTATACTTGGGATTGTAAGTTGCACTCAGTGCACCCATGGTGCGTCCGTGAAATCCACGCATAGCACAAATGAAGTCCGTTTTTCCCGTACTGATCCGTGCAAATTTCAGGGCGGCTTCCACACTCTCAGCACCGGAATTACACAAAAATACTTTTTTTAGATTAGGTGGAGTTATGGAAATGAGTTTTTCCATCAACTGCGCCCGCTGGTCATTGTAAAAACTACCGGTGCAATTGATCAATTCATTTGCCTGTTTGGTGATCGCCTGAACCACAGTGGGATTACAGTGACCGATATTGGCGACTCCCTGTCCGGCTACGCAATCGATATATTCTTTCCCCTGGTCATCCCATAACCTGGCATCTTTACCTTTAACCAGCACCAGATCACGTTTCAGATATACTTCCATACCGTAGGTGTTTTCTAAGTCCCGGTACTTGGTCATTGTATCACCGTACCCTCTCCGTTTAAAGCATCCTTTAATGGTCGTTCACGACGTCCATCGCTGATAATGACCTGATGAGCTCCGCTCTCGAACAGTTTGGTCAGGGCCAGCATCTTTCTTTTCATCCGGCCGGAAACCTGTTCTTCCCGTTTTTTTAATTCACTGGGGGAAATGGATTTGATCAGCGATGCCGGATTCTGTTCATTATCCAGGAAACCCGGCGCTTCGATGAATTGGATGATCTTCTCGGCCTGAAAATTTTCCTGTAACAGATTGATGATATCATCATTTTCGGAATTGATGGCAAAATTATTTTCATCGATCAACGGTACGGATAAAACTGGTGTATACCCGTTATTCAACAGCAGTTGCAGCAATTCCTTATTTATCGCCTGCGGTTTTCCCGAAAAATCCCGTATAATTTTCAGCTTACCATCTTCGTAAGTTTTAATTCCGGCATTACGTTTTCCCTGGATCACTTTGCCATCCACACCGGAAAGGCCGATGGCATTGATGCCATGCTGGTGGCATAATTCGACAATCCGTTTATTTCTCAGGCCGGCATAAGCCATGATCAGGACATCCAGGGCCTGCTGGTCGGTATAAACACTACTGTAACCGGATACCGATGTAATAACTTTTTTCTCGATGCCCAGATCGGATAAAAGTTTGTCGCGCAGAGCATTAGCCCCATGGACAATTATTGTCTGCTCCTTTAATTCGGCCAAATCGGCAATTATACCGGTTATGTTCAGGGAATCACCCCCGCCGATTTTGATCAGAATCATTTGAAAACTTTTACACTCCTATTTTTTATGGCAATCCAATCCTGCTGTTCAGGATATTTTTCTGAACAAATTATCAGGTTATCTTTTGTTTTTTTATAGTACATAGTAAAATAATCTTCTGCTTCATTGAAACTGGAAGCGAT
>CAYSHN010000374.1:0-4294 GCA_964430815.1 uncultured Calditrichota bacterium
ATTGACTCTGGGAAAATATTTAGCTAAAAATATCTATATAACCTATACCGGGCAAATAATTGCCAACAGCAATCCCAATCAAAACGATTTCAGTTTTAATCATTCATTTGGGGTTGAGTATCGATTTTTTAAGAACCTTTTACTTGAATTTGAGTATGATCGGGAAACTTTATTTTATACTCCGTTGTATATGGAGAAACCGTACCTGGAAGATTTTAAAGTCAGGTTGCGGCATTCTTTTTCATTTTAATTCAGGAGATGAAATTGCTTAAGTGGCTGCAAATATTTTTTCTCGCACTTATGCTGCTGAGTTCGACTCAGGCCCAGGTGCAGAAAGTAAAAATTTCGACCGTTGTGGTGGAAGGTAATAAAACCGCAGATGCAAGTTCCATTCGTCTAAACTCCGGTTTAATGGTTGGACAGGAAATTGGCGGTGAAGATATTCAAAATGCTGTTAAAAATTTATGGGCACTTGGTATTTTCTCTGATATTCAAATCCTGGTATCCGATCAAACTTCGGCCGGTCTTGACCTGATTATACGGGTTTCTGAATATCCCCGCTTGCGTAAGGTTGAAATAAAAGGCAATGACGAAATGGATAAAGAGGACATTGAAAAAGAAATTGCCGTATATAAAGGGATGAAAGTTTCTGATTATAAAATATACAAGGTTCGACAGGCCATAGAAAAAATGTACAGCAAGGACGGATTTTTACTGGCTACGGTGAGTGTCGATACGATTTCTGCTGATCCAGGTTTTGTCGATCTCCGTGTCCAGATCAATGAGGGTAAAGAAGTCCAGGTAGAGCAGATTTCTTTTCACGGCAATAAAGCACTGGATGAGGATGATCTGCGTGGTGCCATGGAAGAAATCAAGGAAGATCGCTGGTGGCGTTCAGCTGATTTTGATGAAAAAAAATATACTGCTGATTTAGAAAAAATATTGGAATTCTGTCGTGAAAATGGCTATCGCGATGCCGAGATATTGCGTG
Organism: uncultured Calditrichota bacterium; assembly: GCA_964430815.1. Taxonomy (GTDB): domain Bacteria; phylum Calditrichota; class Calditrichia; order JAJRVZ01; family JAJRVZ01; genus CAVZSQ01. The sequence continues at coordinate 992 of CAYSHN010000374.1, forward strand.
ATTCGATATCTTACAGCCCAGATAAACAGGACATGTTTATTGATATCTGGATCTATGAAGGTGAAAAATATTATTTTGGTACAATCAATTTCAGCGGTAGTACCATTTTTACTAAAGAAGAATTGGCCTTTAGCCTGGATATCAAAAAAGGGGATAGTTACGATCAGAAAAAATATAATAAGGGCATAACTGAGCGCTTACAGAAAATGTACTACGATCAGGGCTATCTCTTCGCCCAAATTCAGCCGCAGGAAACCCCCGTTGGAAAAGATACCCTGGATGTTAATTTTAATATCACGGAAGGAAATGTGGTCACCATAAATGAAATTAATATCATCGGTAATACTAAAACCAATGAAAAGGTTATACGCCGTGAGTTTAAATTGCAACCAGGAGATATCTTCAATAGCGGCCGACTGGAACGTTCTATCCGGGATATTACCATACTGAACTATTTTTCCAATGCTATACCTAATGTGCTATTGATCGAAAATGACAATAAAAAGGTCAACCTGGAAGTAAAGGTTGAAGAAAAGTCCACTGATATGGCCAATATGTCGGCTGGGTACAGTCAGCGCGATGGATTTATTGGCAGTTTGGGACTTGCTTTTAACAATTTTTCAATCTCACATCCATTTACCAGCGGGGATGGGCAGCGCCTGTCCTTAGATTGGCAATTCGGTCTTATATACCGTTCGGTCTCACTAAGTTTTACTGAACCCTGGTTATTTAATACCCCTACACTAGCAGGTTTTTCGATTTATAATACCCGTACGGGTGGTGGGTATTATCCCTGGGACCGTCGAGATATTGGTGGTTCGGTGCATATCGGTCGTCGTTTTTACTGGCCTGATAATTATTTCCGCGGAGATTGGATTGTTCGCTATTCAAAGAGTTCGATCACCAATATAAGCGATTCCGAATTACTATCACTTTATATGGGCGAGGGTGGATTTGAAAATGTTCGCCAGCTCAGTTTAACCCAGATTATTTCCCGCGACAGTCGCGATCAAGCAGAATTTCCAACCCGTGGATCGGTTCATTCACTCTCACTTCAACTCTCCGGTGGACCACTGGGCGGTGATTCCGATTATCTTAAAAGCATCTTATCCCTGGAATGGTTTATCCCCATGCCTCTGGGATTTGTCCTGTATTCGGAAAATATGTACGGGATGTTGGAAAAACTTCATCGTACTACATCGATACTTTATGGTGAGTACTTTTATCTGGGAGGAAGCGGTCTCAGTTATGCCGAGAGTTTACGGGGATACGATGATGGACAAGTTGGACCAGTGACGACCAGTGGCAGTCCAATCGGTGGTCGGGCCATGGTTAAAAATACGCTGGAATTACGGTTTCCCATTGCACCAAATCCGACCATTTTTGGTTTACTTTTTGCGGAAGCGGGCAATGCCTGGGAATTCGCCTGGGAAACGGATCCATTTAACTTGAGACGTTCTGCCGGCGTCGGTGTCAGATTATTTATGCCCATGGTTGGAATTATTGGCATTGATTTCGGTTATGGTTTCGATTATATCAACTCCGACGGAAACCGCAAAGGAAAATGGAAGGTTCATTTTCAATTTGGAAAATTTTAGACATATTATTAGATTTAACTTAATGATTAACAATAATGGCTAGAAACTGAGGAGGATATTTTGAAAAAATTTACTGTTGTATTTATCATGATCTTTATTTGCCTGCTAATAACGAACGGCAAAGCCCAACTTAAATTCGGGTATGTTGATTCACAAAGAATCTTGCAGGAATATCAGGAAGCGGTTGATGCGCAGAATAAACTGGAAGAAATACGTAATCAATATCAGGCGGAGTATGACAATAAGGTGAAGGAATATCAGGCGCTGGCCCAGGAAATCGAATCGCAGAGTTTACTATTGAGTGAAGAAAAGAAGCAAGAAAAGGTGCGTCAATTACAGGAAAAAGCGGCTGAAATCGATAAATATAAATACGATAAACTTAATCCTGAGGGTGGTGAATTCTATAAACGCAACCAGGAACTCTTCAAACCGGTCATCGACAAAATCAATGCCGTGATCAAGAAAATCGGATCGGTGGAAGAATATGATTTTATCATTGATGCTTCCTCTGGCGCTTTATTGCACGCTGCACCCAAACATGACCTGACCACTCAGGTGTTGGAAGAATTGAACAAGGGTTTAACCACGCCCAAAAAGAAGTAGTTCAACATGCGTTTAAAGGAGATTGCTCAATTCTTAAACGGGGAATTGAGCGGCGATCCTGATTTGATTATAAACGGAGTGGCTAAAATCGAGGAAGCCAAGGCTGGTGAACTTACTTTTATCTCTAATCCAAAATATCTGAAATATTTAGAAACCACTAAAGCTTCAGCGATTCTGGTTGGGCTCAATCTTCCAGCGATTACCATTCCGCATATTAAACTTGCTGATCCGTATATTGGATTTTTAAACATCCTGAATAAAATTTATCCACGGGAAAAACCAAAATTCCGTGGAATTCACTCTTCAGCCATTCTCTCCGCAGATACAAAACTGGGTGAGAATGTGACCATTGCACCACTGGTCTATATTGGTGAAAACGTGGAGATAGGTAATAACACTATGCTTTATCCCGGTTGTGTGATTTTACATGGTGTGAAGATTGGTAGTGATTCGATCCTCTATCCTAACGTAACAGTTCGGGAAGGTTGTGAAATTGGTGATCGGGTCATCATTCATAATGGTACAGTAATTGGCAGTGACGGCTTTGGATTTGCTCCCAGCGGGGATACCTATGTAAAAATCCCACAATTGGGTATTGTGCAGATAGGCGATGATGTTGAAGTCGGCTCTAATTGCACTATTGACCGGGCCACTATGGGTGCTACCGTTATTAAGCGAGGATGCAAGATTGATAACCTGGTTCAGATTGCCCACAATGTAGTGGTTGAAGAGAATACAGCCATCGCCGCACAAAGTGGTATTTCCGGCAGTACTAAAATTGGCAAAAATGTAACGATAGCCGGCCAGGTTGGAGTAGTAGGGCATATAAAAATCGGCGATGGTGCCATCCTGGCAGCCAAAAGTGGAGTATCTAAAGATGTGCCGGCCAAAGAAGTATGGTTTGGATATCCCGCTCATCCATTGATGCGGCAAAAAAAAATTGAAGCATGTGTACATAACTTACCGGAACTGGTAAAGAAAATACATCGTGAAGTTGAACAGTTTGAAATTATAGTGAGTAAAACCGGTAGCTTTATTGGTTTATTAAGGCCCTCACTAATAAAGTTGATGATTACAGTGGCCGGTGTCTTGTTTGGTTTTA
>CAYSHN010000375.1:0-4293 GCA_964430815.1 uncultured Calditrichota bacterium
CGGCCCGGCTAGCCAGGTCCAGACCACTCCGTTATGATAGGCTGCATCCTGCGGATACAAAGATTCATAATGATGCCAGGGGTGAAAATCATCATCTTCCTGCCACAAAGAGGCCACTCCATAACGGTAGGTTAATTTTTGCAAAACAGCATTGCTGATCCGGATTTGATATTCGGCAGGAAGCAACGGTTCAATACCCGGTAAGTAGGCAGCGGTTACACCAAAAATCTGATTAGGCCGGATCTGCCTGTCTTTACTGTCATCGGCATTCAAATGGTCATAAAGTTGACCTTTGATCGGACTGTAATACCATTCACTAAAATTATTCCTGAGTGTACTGGCAATGGATAACCAGTATTCAGCCAGATTGGTCTGATTGTTAAGAGTCGCTATATGTGCAGCGCATTGTAAGGCGGTATACCACAGCGCTTGAATCTCCACTGCCCGGTTGCCGCGGGGTGACCAGGCACCCTTTTCATACTGGGCATCCATCCAGGTTTCCGCGTCTCCGTGGGTAACGAAGAAGTACTGGTCGACTTTATATTTTAGAGTGCCATCGATTGCGCGTTTTATAACCGGTAAAATAGAAATAGCGAAATCCTGGTCGCCGCTGAACAGCAGATATTCATAGGCAGCCCGTATAAACCACCAGGTTCCGTCAGCGGTATTATAGATTATCTCTTTATTGGTAATACGGTTGGGGATGCGTCCCAAGAATGGATTGCTTTCATCCGTTTGCTGATAACCGGCAAAAGTTTCCAGGATTTTTTTAGCCTGTCGAAATTGTCCGGATTGGAGTAGTACACCACTGAAGGAAATAAATGTATCTCTGCCCCAGTAATTATTGAACCAGGGAAGTCCGGCCCACAGGCCCACTCCGCGTTGCTGGGTAACCAGGGCATCGGCAGACAGTTGTGCCCAGGCCACAGCATCATTAATTTCCAGGATATTGCTGGTAAGTGCATTGATTTGAATGAATTTCAGCATACGGGTATGGCGTTGTTGCTGCCGGAGTTTATAATTTTCGGACAGGTCAGCACTCTGTTTTTGTACGGTTGATTGATTCTCTCCAAGAACTGCCAGGATAAGCAGGCGGTGTTCATTTACCAGTTTCCAGTTGAATTCCAACCATAACAAATCGGGATCAGTATTCTCTCCAAACAGATCCGCCGGGGACAGTAACAACTGTGGATTAGTTTTGGAAAGAGATAAGGTCCTCTCAGTTGCAGGTGGGGGTAAAACCGGATTAAAGACAATATTTTCTACCGGTCTGTTCCAGTCCAGTTCCCAGATCAGAGCATTGATCGAGTCCAGCATGGTAAAAGTTTCGGTTAAACCTGAACTATATTCTCGTTGATAGCGATCGGGGTAATAATTGAATACTTTCAATGAATCCCTGGAAAACGGCAAGATATCAAGTAACAGCTGGTAATCCTGGAGATAGTGGTGTTCATTGACGGTCCAGCCATCAAAAAAAGCTCTGGGTGTAGCATGAGTGTTAGCCAGATAGAAGCCGGAGATTTTATTGGTGTAAGTGAATTGATGGTTGACTGGATCGGTCAACTGAATAACCGGGAGTATATTTTCCGGTGCTGATTTACAGCCTGCTGAAACGAGCAGGATCAAGGATAAAATGCAGATAATGAACAGGACTATTTTAGAGATAATAAAATTTAGCAGTTTCGTAAATCGCTGAAAATCGTAAGATATCCTGATTAAGTTTTTGATCTGCTGATTTGGCATTATTGGGCCTCCTGCCATAAGATGGTGTTTTCATAAATTTTTTGCACCTGTTCCAGCGGTAATTTATTTTTTTCAGCAACCCTTTTTATTATTACCAGATTAATACTCTCCATTATTTGATAATCGTTCAGCATCTCTTCAATAATTTGATTATAGATAAGTATCTGCTGTGGATCAGGTGCAGGGGGTACCGCGGCCACGGACCAGTGATTAACTGTGAAAAAAAATTTGCCGCCTGGCTGATAGGTGCAAGTGACATACGGTTGTTTATCTATATCCGAAAAATACGGGTAGACATACACATGGTCTCTGCGCCGGTCGTCTTCAGTAGAAATCAGCGAATAATAGAAAATGACCTGGTCGAAAACCTTCGACAGAGAAAAAATTTGCGGGACATATATGCGGACTTGCGCTCGTTGCTGCGAAGCTTCAATGCCGGCAATTTTATAGTGAACTTTCCCGCTCCTGGATTCCCGGCGTAAACTATCAAGCCGGCTACTGGACATATGTATTATTTGTTTATTCACCGTTATTTCAATAGTTGCAGGCAGATTAATTGCCAGTTGTGCAGGGAGAAAAACGGGGATAAACAGTGTCAAAACCAGAAAATTGATAAATATTAATTTCATCTGAGCTATTCCAGCAAATGGTTGACCAGATTTTATGACATGATACAGGTTTCAAGCAATATATTTTTTATATTTAAGTAAAATACCGTTCATTACCCTTTACCCTTTATCCTTTAACCTTAAGTGAAAATGCTATGTTTTTATTTGACATAAGGGAATAATAAGAGTATATTTATTGGCTTTTATCAATATTTGGAGGAAATGCATGGCTATACAAACCTTGGATCTTGATGAAATCGAAAAGAAGTCGGAAAATATTTATGAAGCGTGTCTGGTCATAGCCCGACGCGCCCGGCAGATCAACGGCGAGAGGATCGCCAAGCGTAAAGAAAAGGAGATCCTTGACGAGTCGAGTTTTGATCAAGATCTGGATGTATATGACCGTGAGTTTTTTGAAGGGGTTGTACACGAACGGGAAATCAATCCGACCGTATTGGCTCAGGAAGAATTGTTTGCCGACAAGTTGAAATACCGGTATTTAACAGAAGACGACGATATAAAGAAAACTAAAATGCCCTCGGAATGAGGGCTTTTTTTTGTATCTCCTTTAGGAGATCATAATAATAGACGTACTTTATCCAATATTTCATTAATGGTTTCAGCGGGCAGAGAACAGATTAATTCAGCCTTCCTTGCCCGCCAGTCCAGACTTTTTACCTGATCGGCCAATATCACACCACTTACCTGTAAATCAGGGGGTAAAACGACTTCGAACGGATATCCTTTTACCTGCTGAGTAACCGGACAAAGCAAAGCCAGGCCGACTTTTTTATTATAGGCAGCGGGTGAGAGGACCACTGCCGGGCGACGCCCGGCCTGTTCATGGCCAGTTTGAGGATTGAAGGTAAGCCAGATCAAATCCCCACGCTCAGGAATATAGGCTTCCTGTTTTACCATATTTCCTTACCGCTTTCAGCTCCTGAAGAAATTTCACTATGCAAATTCTGTTCCGTTATTTGTCTTAATAAGGTATCAAGATGCAGTTTTTTTCGGGAAAGGGGACTTATGATGATTTTACGTTTTTTGAGTTATAGAGTAACTTTAGAATCAGCACCGAGTCCGGCTTCTTCCGCAAATGGTTTTGGAATACGGATAGCCAGACTATTACCCCATTTTTGAACTTTTGCTTCCATATATGCCCCGATTATGTTTCTACATTGAAGATACAATGAAATTTGGATATTATCAATTAATTCTTAAATCGAAGCAGGAGATTCCCGCCCATGTTATCCTCAAGCAATGTACATGTTTTGCGGGAATGGCCTCAATGTGTCATGCCCGATGATCGTATTTAAAGTATGATTATAATACTGTCCGGAAATCGCTCCCGCGCGGAGAATGCAAGGGAATTGAATCCTTTAATGTTTATCTTAGGCTAGTACCCATCCTGTTGATTATTTATTTTGGCTAAAGCCCGGTTAAAATCAGTTTATATTATTCCACTATCTAAAGATAGTGGCTAGAGAGTAACAAGTCGTTTGAAAAATATAAAGGCCCCGATTGGGGCCTTATGTAATTGGCCTTATCGCAACAGAACCATCTTCTTCACCTGTTCAAACTCACCCGCCTGCAACCGGTATATATAAATACCACTGGCTAAGCCGGCTGCGTTCCATTCTAATGCATGCATTCCCGCATCCATTTTTTCATTCACCAGCGTAACCAATTTCTGACCAAGCAGGTTATAAATTTCCAGTGTGACAAAATTGGAATTTGGAATTTGGAATTTAATTATGGTATTCGGGTTAAAGGGATTGGGATAATTCTGATTTAACTGATAGACCAAGGGTATTTTATCCGCAGGTTCTTTGAGTCCGACGACCAGTTGCAGAGAATCGGACCAGAACACATAATCGTTACTGGCGATTTCCAGCACGATGGGCAGATAGTCGGTCGGGTAGGCTGTAAAATTCTCAGTAAG
>CAYSHN010000376.1:0-4289 GCA_964430815.1 uncultured Calditrichota bacterium
TGTCGACCAGGAGATCATATCCTATCCTCCTCAATTATATATGGTTGAACTTTTACTTTTTTCCAGAAACAGTTATCACGACTTGACATAGAGGTTAGTTTCGTCGATCCGCGTGATCATGCCGGGGTAACTGCTGCCGTTAAGCAGAATACCAAACTCCTTTATACCGAGCCGCTGGCCAATCCTACTCTGATCGCTTCCGATTTGAAATTCTGGAGTAACCTGGCCCGGCAACACAACTGTAAATTATTCGTTGATAATACTTTTACACCACCGCCGATCATTCAACCATTGGAGTGGGGAGTAGATCTGGTTATTCACTCAGCTACCAAATATCTGGGTGGGCATTCCGATTTAATGGGAGGTATTATCTGTGGTTCGAATCAGGAAATTGAAATAATCAAACCTGTGGTAAAATACTACGGAGCAGTTATGGCACCACTGATCGCCTGGTTGTTAATCCGGGGTATCCGTACCCTGGGAGTGCGTATTGAACGGCACTGTGAAAATGCCATGCAGTTGGCCAAATATCTGAGCAACCATCCCAAAATCAACAGAGTATTCTATGCCGGCCTGGAAGACAATCCTCAATTTGCCTTGAATAAAATTCAATTTGACGGATTCAGCGGTATGTTAGCATTTGAAGTTAAGGGCGGTTGGCCGGCAGCAAAAAAAGTAATGGAGCAGCTGCAAGCGATTCTGTTTACGGTCAGTCTGGGAGATATTTCCAGTTTAATCTGCCACCCGGCTTCCACCTCCCATGTATATCTGTCTACACAAGAACGAGAGAAGATCGGGATCAGCGATGGATTACTTCGATTATCGGTTGGTCTTGAACATGTTGCAGATTTACAACAAGACCTGCAACAAGCCCTGGCATACATATAAAAATATGGCTCCGACTGATTTTGGAACGATTAAAATGTGCAATTAATTAATTATTAAAAGGTTTTTCTGATCATGAAAAAGGTATTGTACTTCTCAATTTTACTGATTATTGGATTAATCGGCTCACAGATTTTACCTGCTGTATCAGGTACGCAATTCCCTTTGCTATCTGCGATTATCAGTATTTTAACACTGATCGGACTGGCTTTCATCATGATTCATGTCGGTTATGAGTTTGAAATCGATAAAGCCAACCTGCGTGTTTATAGTTGGGATTATGTGGTGGCTACGACGGCTGCCGCTCTCCCCTGGATCTTTGCAGCACTCTATTTCATGTATTTCATGTTGCCACCGGAATCTTCAGGTTCATGGGAAACATGGAGTAACGTTATGCTGGTTTCACTTTTTGCCGCTCCCACTTCGGCAGGGATACTTTTTTCCATGTTGGCCGCAGCCGGACTCAGTGCCACCTGGTTATTCCGCAAAGCACGGATTCTGGCTATTTTTGACGATCTCGATACGGTATTACTGATGATTCTGCTGTCCATGATAATTATTGGACCGGAATGGCAATTGCTGCTTATCGTATTGATTATGGCGGCGCTATTCTATGTGGCTTGGCGTTTTCTTCATCTGTGGACGATTCCGGTAACCTGGCCCTGGGTACTCGCTTACTCGGTTGCCATTGTCACGGTCACTGAGATCATCTATTATACCAGCAAATCCTGGAACAGCCAGGTTCCCATCCACATTGAAGTACTTTTACCAACCTTTGTACTTGGTTGTATTATGAAACGCCCCGGTGGCCACGATCCGCATCACGATGATGCCCGGGATGGCCACCAGGAAGGACCAGAAGATGCAGGCGAGCAGCAGGTAGCCACCATTATTTCTGCAATTTTTATTTTTCTGGTAGGCTTAAACATGCCTTCCATTTTCAATGGCGGAAACTTACTGGCAATATCGCAAACAAATCTGCTGGCGGCCCAACCAATGCCAGGTATTGGTATTTTACTGCTTCACCTATTGCTGATTACACTGCTGTCCAATTTGGGAAAAATGTATCCTGCTCTGTGTTATCGCCGCGAAGCAAACTGGAAAGAACGATTAGGATTAGCGATCGGGATGTGGCCGCGGGGTGAAGTTGGTGCCGGTATTCTGGTTATTGCTTTAGGGTATGGAATAAGTGGACCCATTGTAACGGTCGCGGCCCTCAGTTTGGCCCTGAACCTGATTTTAACCGGTGTTTTTATCTGGATAGTCAAACGTCTGATCAGGAAGTGATTAGATTACTGCAGTCATTGCATTCCCTCGCCATGGCGTCCTGGAACCATTGTCATTGCGAGTCCCGTCCCCTGCCCGGCGCCGTGCCTGCCACCGGATTGGGGCGAGACAAATTAAGCCGCGGTATAACTTGAACATCGTTTTTATTGGAATAAAAACCTGATTTGCAATATTGCTATAATTCATATATTTATTTGAAATTCAATAGCCGAGGCTTTAATTTATAAAAATCAGTGTTTAGTGTTATCAGGAATGAATGGTGGACTGATCTATAGATCGTCAGGACCACCAGAAGGAAGATTATGACCTCAAAAGAAATTCGCAGTTCATTCATTGATTTTTTCAGGCAAAAAGGACACACCTGGGTGCCCAGTTCAGCAGTGATTCCGTTGGATGATCCAACCCTGTTGTTTACCAATGCCGGTATGGTTCAGTTTAAGGATATTCTGCTGGGTAAAGGCAGCCGTCCTTATACCCGTGCCGTCGACTCACAAAAATGTATCCGGGTCAGCGGTAAACATAACGATCTGGAACAGGTCGGGCATGATACCTACCACCACACTTTTTTTGAGATGCTGGGCAACTGGTCGTTTGGGGATTATTATAAAAAAGAAGCTATCGCCTGGGCCTGGGAGTTGCTGACCGAAGTCTGGAAATTACCTAAAGAAAAGTTATATGCCACGGTATTCCGTGATGATGCCGAGGCTGCAGAATTCTGGAAAAAGGAAACGGACATCGATCCCAAAAGGATTCTGCGGTTCGATGAAAAAAGTAATTTTTGGGAAATGGGCGATACCGGGCCATGCGGTCCCTGTTCAGAAATCCATATCGATCTCGGTGCCGAACGCTGTGATAAAACCGGAATAAAACATACCTGTCAGGTAAATGGAGGGTGCGGTCGTTTTATTGAATTGTGGAATCTGGTCTTCATTCAGTTCCATCGTGATGAATCCGGAAAATTAAATCCGCTACCGGCTAAACATGTGGATACCGGAGCAGGCTTTGAGCGCCTGGTTGCCGTGCTGCAACATAAAAAATCCAACTATGATACCGATCTTTTCCAGCCTATCATTCAGGCAACTGCCAAACTGGTTGGCCAGTCTTATGCCGAATCCACTGAGCAGGTCGCCTTCAATGTCCTGGCCGATCATATCCGTATGCTGGTATTCTCCATTGCCGATGGCGGTTTCCCCTCTAACGATGGCCGGGGATATGTCATGCGCCGAATTTTACGCCGGGCAGCCCGTTATGGACGCAAACTGAAAATGCACGAACCGTTCATCTATAAATTGGTTGATACCGTGGGTGATGTTTTAGGAGATACATTCCCGGAAATCCGTGAGCGCTCCCAACATATTCAGACGGTTATCCGTACTGAAGAGGAGCATTTTAACCGGACCCTGGATCGCGGTCTGGAAATTTTCGAAAAAATAAAAGCCGATATGCAAAAATCCAAAAAAACCCTGATTCCGGGTACAGAGATTTTTAAACTGTACGATACCTACGGCTTTCCTATGGATCTCACCTGTATCCTGGCCGAAGAAGCAGGATTAAAACTCGATACAGCCGGTTTTGAACAGGAAATGAATAGGCAGCAGGAACGTGCCCGTAAAGCGGCCAAGTTTAAACCTGGAGATATCCCGGTTGAAACCTGGATAATCGTTAATGATGGTGGAAGTACCAATTTTGTAGGTTACAGCGATGATGCGATTGAAACTCATGTGCTCAAGTATTCGCTCCACGATAATAAACTTAACCTGGTGCTTAAGGATACCCCCTTCTATGCCGAATCGGGAGGTCAGATTGGCGACCAGGGTAAAATAATTATTGAAGGATTCGGACTGCAGGTGATTGATACGTATAAGGATGGTGACGAGATAATTCATGTTTGTGAACTACCTGCGGATTTTGAATTTCGGTCCGACCGGGTGCTGGCTGAAATCAATAGCGATAGTCGTCGGCAAACAGAAAAAAATCATACGGCTACTCACCTGCTGCATGCTGCTTTACGCAGAGTACTGGGAAATCATGTACAACAGGCTGGATCGTTAGTTGACCCTGATCGCCTGCGCTTTGATTTTACGCATCACTCCAAGTTGACTGCCGCTGAGATTATA
>CAYSHN010000377.1:0-4273 GCA_964430815.1 uncultured Calditrichota bacterium
TAACGGTGAAATTATGACTGACATTGATTAAAGAGGCTGTAGAGTTTACAACGTGACCGCTGGCTTTATCGACTGTCAAATTATAGAAATTGTTGGGAGTGAAGTCCACGTCCTGGGCGGCAGTACCATTAAAGGTAACCATTCCCTGCCGTGGTGTAAAAGTGCCGCCGTTGACCCAGTTACCGGCGACCAGGATTCCATAATTCCCGGTTAAACTGGCATCAAGGGTTGTACCTGCATTTTGTATAGTAAGATTATTATCAACCTTTAAATCACTGCCCAGAGTATGAGTTGTTCCGGCAAAGACCACATTATAGAATGAGCGGCCTGCTCCGGTACCGCCCCCGGTAATAGTACCTGTGCCATCGAAAGTGACCGTGTTACCCTGAGGAGAATATGTTCCTGAATTAGACCAGTTATTAGCTACGGTGATGGCATTGGTACTGGCACCGGCGTTTAAAGTACCCGAGGAAATGGTCAGAGTATTATTGACGTCCAGACTGCCGGAGAGGGTCGCGGTTCCGCTGGGTTTATTAACTGTAAAATTATAGAACGATTTCCCGGCGCCTGTTCCGCCTGTGGTGATGGTTTGCGTCAAGGTACTGTCAAAAGTAATGGTCGAGGAATTTATAGTTAATGTACCATTAGTGTTATTGAAATTGCCACCCACCTGCAGATTGCTGGTTCCACTAAGAATAAGAGTACCATTATTTGTAAAATTTTCTTTTATATCGAGAGTCAAACCGGTATTAATGGTAACCGAAGCCCCGCTCTCAATGGTAACATCCCGTACGGACACGCTATTGCTTATTACCGGATAGGTACCTACCGCCGGAATAACGGTGAGATAGGTTTCATTAGGGACAACAGACGGATTCCAGTTGTCTGCTGTTTCCCAATCAGTATCAACTGTTCCCGTCCAGGTGAGAGTGGCCCTGGTACCCACCCAAACAACTACAGATTCACCGGTGCCGCCGTCAAAATCTTCTCCGGCAAAGGAACCATCGGCTCCGATAAATCGGAGTGTATCACTAGTTACACCTATTTTAAAAACATTAGAACCAGCTGGACCTCCTGATCCGAGTACATCGACAAAGGTTACCGAGTCAATTTGAAAGGCCTGGGGACCACCGCTTAAATCCGCTACTGTAATATATCGGCCGACAGATGTGCCGTGGCTAAAGCGGGAAAAATCAAAATTATCACTTGTATGTAAAATTGCTCCAGTAAGCAGATTTATTCCAGCTGTATTACCATAACTGAAATCACCATATTGGGCACGTATGGTACCGGCAACATTAAATACATAGGTGCCTGAAGCCCCCTGTCTGGTAACTGTTGCGCGGTTTGTGCGATTGGTACCCAGAATTTCAATGGTACCTCCGGACAAGACATCAATGATACCACCCGGACTGGCGGCATACACGTTTAAGGTTGCTCCACCATTGATACGGAATGTTCCACCGGACCTGACGGTGAGAGAATCGCTTGCCGCATCCCCAATGGTCAGAGTTGCTGGACTACTGATTTCGGCTGTTCCGTTTTGAACCACGAAATCTTCAGTCAGCACCACCGGTCGTTCGAAGGTCACTGTTCCCGAACTTTTATTAACAACAATGTCAACTACTGTTTCACCCGTGGTGTTCGTTCCACCCCAGGTTTGTGCCCCGGTACCGTTGAGGAATATTTTAGAACTGGTTCCCGGTGTTATAGCATGAGCATCTGTATCGTTTATATTAACCTGCCCGTTAAATTCAACTTCCACATTGGCTGCACTGATATTCAATCCTTCTCCAGCCAGGGCCAGCGTAAGATCACCCACAACCCGCAGATCCGCACCTGTACCTGCCGTAACTTCATTTATGACGAATTCACCATCATTGATGGCCAGATTACCGCTGATCATGACGTGCGTACCTGTAGCACCAGCGGTATTGGAAAGTGCATTATCAGTAGATGTTTTACTTAAAGAGACATTATAAAATGTATCTGTTTGTGCTGTAGTATTATTATCGATAGTGGCATCAGTGGCACCGCTAAAAACTACCGTAGAAGTATTCTCCACAAAAGTACCGCTATTACTCCAATTCCCCTGAATGTAAAGCATGGCGGTCCCACTCAATTCAAAACGATCGGACGAATTAATCGTAACGGCGCCATTGACATTGAGTGTATTTCCACTCTGCACAACTAAGGTATCAGCATTATCGCTGCCACCTAAAGTTAAACTGGCACAGTTACCGGTAGCACTCAATACTACCCGTACACCGGCATTGATAGTTACATCATTGCTGGTAGTAGGCACAGCATCATTGCTCCAGTTATTAGGTGTGGTCCACAAATTATTACCGCCACCGCCATCCCAGCTGACCGATTGAGCAAATGCATTGCTGAGGCTTAATACGGCAAGAAAAACAATTGCAATAAAGATTCTTGACGTAATACATTTTGATGCAGCATCACAATTCATATAATCTTCCTTCTTATTTTTCTTCGATTTCCTCTTCCTAATAAAAAATATACATCTCCCCTTCATTTTTGTTTAAAACAAAAATTCTTTTCGTCCCCAATAAATTTAAAAGGATATGTATATACCAGGTTTAATCCATTGATTAAAATAAACTTAATAATCATTTTATCTTTATGCAAACAATCTTTTTACATTTTCATTATTAATATTATCTTGAGTGATTACTCCTTAATTTAAGTCAACAATATAAATAATTAATAACATATATAAACTTATGTCGAACCGCTGTGATATATATCAAGTCAAAAACGTATAATTCTGGGAAGGACATATTCAACTTCAAGTATCTATTTTTACCAATATTATAATACTTCCTTTAAATCAAGACATTTTTCATGTTGAAATTGTTTAATGATTTTCACGCAGCTTAACTTTTTTATGTTTCTGTACATATTCAGCCGGACTTAAGTATCCAGATTAATCTCTCGGTATCAGCATTTCCCTTTGGATATGCCTATGAAGTAGTAATATGATAAATTTTTAAAACTGAACAGGTTTTCATAAAAGATATACTGGTTGGTTGTCATCAATTATCGTTCATTAATTGAACGTCATGGGTACGACTGCCCTCAGGGCATTGATTTAAAACAGCCATCTCTAAGGCAGCAATCCATTCTTTTGCTAGACAACGTATATCGAGTATATATCTAACCACTTTCTTAGAATGCCAATCTAAGATAGAATGATAATCAGTTACAATCTGCCTGATCCGTTTACAAAGAATTTTGTCATGTCTATTCCCCACCATTGATTGATTTTATTCGGTTTGGGTCTGGACCAACATGGTTTTCGCTTGGTTTTACTGCTGATTTATTTTCTTCATTTTAAACGATAAAACGATAATATGTATTTCTTGGCAGATAGAAAGCATTGCCAATATCTTTTATACGGTATCCTGATTCAGACAATTCAGCAGTCAAATTAGTCCGGTCTTTCAGATCAATATTAATTTTTTTTAGAATCTCGATTCCCAGGCTTTTTTTGCCAACTAACCTCTCCAGTTCTTCTAAACGTGCTTTTTCTGGATCGTTCCTTTCCATTTCGGGATTTGAAATTAGCTTATGTTTGGCCCCCTCAAGGAATTTATCCCGCCATTTATAAAAAGTGGTCAGTGAAATTCCGTATTTATTACATATCTTTTGGATAGATGAATCACCCTTTAATGATTCCAGAACTAAGGATTTAATCAGTAATTAAACATATCAATTTACTTTAAAATTATATACAGACTCCGGCGTTATTAAATTCATCGATCTTCCCGTTTAATTATCAGATTTATTTAAATTGATAGAAGAAGGTGATACGGGCCAGTACATCAGTTTCCGGTTTAATGCCGGCATCATTTTCATCATACATGATGATTTCCATATTCGGTGTCACGCGTATCTCTTTAAGTGGAGCATAATCAATAGCGCCGATCAACAGGGTGGATTTTGTTGTTGGATCGACAGGTAAATACGATTGCTTGGCCGCCAGAGGATTTGGTTCAAACTGACGGTCCACACGCCCGACCAGGGTAATCTGTTCCGATGTTTTAACCACTAGGAACGCTGAGGCCAGGGTGAATTTTGCATCGGGATTATTTTTTGATTGCCGGATTTGTTGCGCAGCCTGCAGACCTAGGGTAAACCGTTCCGCTTTATATGCCGCAAATCCTTGATACGTATAATAATCCGTAGCGCTGGTTTCATCCGTCCAGTCTCCATAAGCTTCCAGAATAATTTTGTCGGTGGGATAATAACT
>CAYSHN010000378.1:0-4264 GCA_964430815.1 uncultured Calditrichota bacterium
TTTACAGCATTATCCTTAATCGCTATCCCAATCTGCAGACCGAACAGGTTGCTGTCCGGGCCGAGATTACCGATCCGGATAACGATATCGATTCTGTACTGGCGGTAAATAATTTAATCGCCTCCTGCCATGTTTTAACCTATAATATTAATGATAAATGGTATGAAAAAATCCTGTCCCTTTATGATCTGCAGATAAGTAAAACAGAAGAAATTATCGGGCATCCATTTGAAATAGTAGTCAAAGATATTTTTGAACGAAAATCAATTATCGGAGCAGGTGCTGTGCAGAGGGTAATACGCGAAGAGGTTATTTTTATCTCGCCATCCGGGAATGAAATAACACCACCCCAGCCGGTTTTGAATTGGCAGGCATATCAGGTAGGTTTTAACTTTACTCTGCAGGTACAGGTGTTTACGGCAGAAATAATTCCACAACTGGTCTGGGAAAAAAAGCAGTTAGCAGCGGAAACTGTTACTTACACGGTGGATCAGATTTTACCAGACGGAGAATACTTCTGGGTGATCTGGGCTGTTGATGAGTTTGGGAACCGCACCCGCTCCAAACCGGCATCGTTTAAGGTGGAGTGATTGCTAAATATACCTGACCCGGAAATGTCAATTAGGGTCTGAAGTAAAGAAAGGGATCTTGTTTGGAACTCAATGGTCTTTCACCTTTACGGGAAATCAAACGCGAGCAATTTGAGGTACTGTATAAAATCAGTGCCATGCTCAATACAACCAGTTACCAGGAATCACTGATCGAGCAAACACTGGACCTGGTGATTCAATACCTGCAGGCTGAGCGGGGATTGTTTGCCCGATATGATACGACCAGAGATTCCTTTGCTATAATTGCTGCCCGTAATTTGCAACAGGATTCTATTACCGATCTGCATTCTTTTTCTTCTGGAATCCTGCGGCAAGTGGTTGCCCGGAAACAGACCATTCTATATCATGATGCCCAGGGGGATCCTGATGTTTCACAATTTGCCAGTGTACAATTACATAATATTAAATCTGTAATCGGAGTACCGGTATTCTATAAAAGTGAAATATGGGGAGTAATTCTGGTAGACAGTCAGACCAACCGGCGGGAATTTACCGCTGAGAATCTGTTCTTCCTGGAATTTTTTGTAAATCTGGTATCGCTGGTGCTGGAGCGGGTCATGGCTATGGAGCAATTACAGAATGAAAATTTGTTGTTACGCAAACAGTTACAAACCTCACTGACTGTACCGGAGATGATCGGGAAAAGTTCGGTTATGCAGGAATTGTATTTGCTTATTCAGCGGGTAGCCGGGAGCAATGCTTCGGTACTGATATTGGGTGAAAGTGGCACCGGTAAGGAACTGGTGGCCCGGGCCATTCATAAACTGAGTAATCGTAGAGATAAACCGTTTCTGGCTCAATTCTGCGGTTCAATTCCGGATACTCTGCTGGAAAGTGAATTGTTTGGTTATAAAAAAGGTGCTTTTTCAGGGGCCTACCAGGATAAAAAAGGATTATTCGAAGTTGCCGATCAGGGCACCTTCTTCCTGGATGAAATCGCCGATATATCACTGGCACTTCAGGCTAAATTGCTCAGAGTGCTGGAAAATCAGGAAATAATCAGACTCGGTGATACGCAGGTTAAAAAGGTTAATGTACGAATCATCACCGCTACTAATAAAGATCTCTACACACTGGTAAAAGAAGGTAAATTCCGCGAGGATTTATACTATCGCTTGAATGTGTTTCCTATCAGTCTGCCACCATTGCGTAGCAGAAAAGGGGATATACCATTACTGACTAAGTTTTTTATTAATAAAAATGCCGGAAAAGATCTGACGATCGAACCGGAAGTAATGTCCAAACTTGAGTCTTATCCCTGGCCCGGCAATGTGCGTCAACTGGAAAATATACTGCAGCGGGCTTTGATCCTTTCTGACGGACAAAAGATAACAGTCGGGAATATTTTACTGCAGGATTCAGAAACCTTAATAAATTTTCGTGGAGTACTGGAAGATTTTGAGATACTATTGCTAAAAAAACGTCTGGAAGAACATAAGGGAAATCGCACCCTGACAGCAAAATCACTCGGTGTTTCGGTACGCTGGGTCCAGATGAAGTTGAAGGAACTGGGGGAGGGGTAATAACGCACAAAGTGATAAAGGAACAAAGAGACAGAGGCACAGAGGCACAAAGGTTGAAAGAAACAAAGAGACAAAGAAAGGGACTAAGGTACTAAGGGACTCAGGTACTTTATTCCAAACTTTACACGATATGTCAACTACATCAAATCAAAGTGATCAATCGCTGCTGTTTGAAAAGTTCAAAATTATATCCTGTTTAAAGAAGGACATCTTCAGTAGCGTATACCTGGCTGATCATATTTACCTGAACAAGAAAATTGTACTAAAAGTACTGCATACAACCAATCTGTCCGACCCATCGGTACTGGAACGATTCAAACGTGAGGCTAAAATCCTGGCCCGGCTTGATCATCCTAATATTATACGGGTTTTGGATTTTGGACAGTTGGGCAGCGATTTTTATCTTTCGTTTGAATTTTTTGACAGCCGTAACCTGCGTGAAGTATTGAAAGAAAAAGGGTTGGATTTAAATCAGAAAAAAAATATTTTCATACAATTGGTGCAGGGACTGTCAACTGCACATCAGGCCGGAATTATTCACCGTGACATTAAACCAGAAAATCTGCTGATCAATGAGCAACAGCAGTTAAAGATAGCCGATTTCGGTTTAGCCCTGGCAGTGGACGAGATGGCCCTGACTAAAAAATCTTCGATAGTTGGTACTCCCGCCTATATGTCACCTGAACAAATTAAGGGAGAAATCCTTACATCCCAATCTGACCTGTTTTCTGTGGGGATAGTAGCTTATGAAATATTTTATGGAACCAACCCATTTGTTGGCCATGATATCAATTCAACGATCAATACTATTCTAAGCGGTGATTTGCAGCAGATGATCTCACAGCTGAGTAGCGGTGATGAAAAAGTAGATCAGGTAATCAGGGTCTGCCTGCAAAGGGAGAAGAATAAACGGATTAAATCTTCAAACGGAATACTGGAGATTCTGGACGTTGTAAAAGTTACCAGGTTCCCGCAGCCCGGGACTAATAAAAAGGTGAGAATTGTTTCCGCATGCGTTGGTGCTGTGGTGATGATTGTTTGCGTGATATGGATCAGCGAGCGGGAAAAAGGGAATTCTGAAGAACCGAAATTTGTTGATTCCGGGACAAGGACGTTTATCGATCTCTTTTCAAAAGATTCAATCAACCTTAAAGAGCAGACTTCGGCCGAAGTACCTCAAAACAGCCGGGCAGCAGGGGAATACCGGAATCATTCCACCGCTGCTCAGGGAAATTTTATCTTAATCGGTACACCTTATACAACTGTTTTAATTGATTCGCAGGAAATTGGACAAATTCCATTAAAGAATACAGTCTCTCTACCGGCGGGGATACATAACTTAATCCTGAAACATAAAGATTACCCAATATATTCACGGACATTGGAAATCCTGGCGGGCCAGAACAATATTTTACAATTGTCTCTGGATACGTTATTCGGTTATTTAAATTGCCAAATTTACCCCTGGGGTGAATTATATCTTGATGGTGCTTATAAAGGGCAATCTCCTTTTTTGAGACCATTGATACTTTCCCCGGGTAAACATTTGTTGACCATCAATAATCCGGTTTGGCCTGAATTCAGAGACACCATTATGATTTCCAGGAAAGAAACAACAGATTACAGAATAAATTTTGAACAAATTAACCACCTGGTAACATCTGATACCATGGAAATTCCTTAAACTGGTACAGATTTTGTACATTGAATACCAGGTGCTATGCCGGGGTCATATATATGAAAAAATATAAATACTTAAATATACTACTTATCATTGGGCTTTTTATATCGGGTGGTTGGGCTCAGGAGTGGGATGTTATAGGTGAAATGCCTTTACCCGTTCATGGTGGCCAGGCCTTGGTATTGAATTCTTTGATCTATATTTTCGGCGGATATTCAGACTCACTCGGGATGCCGGTGAATTGGATTCAGGTCTATAATCCTGCCACAAATTTATGGTCTCTGGTTGGTGAGATGTCAGTTCCCCGTTATGGTTTTGTGGCTGATCAGTTGAATGATAGTCTGGTAGTTCTCTGCGGCGGTGTCTGGGCCGATTCATCCAACGATCCCAGAATAGAACTGTGGGATTTTCGCAACTTACAAACGCATCCACTGGTCGAAAACAACCAA
>CAYSHN010000379.1:0-4264 GCA_964430815.1 uncultured Calditrichota bacterium
CAACCGCTCTCACCAAGGATCACTACAAATTGACCCTGCTCAGGTTTGTCTTCGATCAGTAAATTCAGATCCTTGATCACATACGTTTTTCCCTGGTCGTAGGTCTGGTTTATTGCGCGCAGTTCAACGATATCTTTTAACTCGGTATTTACGAATTCAACTTTATTCAATCTTTACCCCCTTTCGTGGCATATTTATGGGGGAAAAATAATCGATCCAAACCGGTAAAAATCTTATCCAGCACGATGCCGATTACAATGATGATTAACAATATAGCAAAGGCTTTATCAGCCCGGCTTTGCCGGCCGAACAGATAAGCCATAGCACCAAGGCCGCCGGTCTTGTTGATCATTTCAGCAATTATAATATAGGTCCAACTGATCGGAGCCAGCACCTTGATATCATCGAACGCCCGCGATAGTACATCGGGGATAAATACCGTTTTGATGGTTTGCCATTTGGTGGCGCCGAGGGTTTTGACTGTTTGCACATAAACTTCATTGACTTCATCCACCCGTATGATTACGGTTGGCAAGAGATATACGAATATCCCTACAGCCAGAAAACTGATTTTCATCAGATCTTCCAGACCGAACCAGCGGATAAATACACCGATCAATAGAGTCAGTGGTAGATAGCGGAAAACTGCGATCTGCCGTTCGGTCAATCCCCGAAAAAGTGGAAATAAACCGATGATGAAACCAAGTGGAAGGGAAATAAAAACTGCCAGGAATAGTCCGGCCTGATTTAAATAGAGTGAATAGACGGCATTACGCACCACGGCATCCTGAAAATGAAGTTCCGGGAAGCATTTTAATACCTTCCAAGGGGAAGGAAAAATTCCCGGCGGTACTTTGGTAAAGGTGACGATAGCCTGCCAGACGAGTAAAAACAGAATAACGCCCACAATGAGTAAAATGTTATAATCCCGTTTACTCAAATTACCACGTAGTTCAAATAAACCGGACAAATAATTTTTCATAAACTATCCTTTTATCGCATACTGATCGAACCAAGAATAATCCAAAATTGTTTTAACCGCAGATAAACGCAGATATACGCGGATAATTTATTTATGTATTTTTTCTTAATGTGTAGTTTCTAAATTTTACGATCTCTGCGATTTACTATTTTCAACCGTTATAGGCTATTGTAATATTCCAAGAATACTTTTATCTGCGTTCATTTGCGTTCATCCGCGGTTAAAAATCTATAGCAGACCACTAATTCAATATCTCAAAATCTACTCTGCGGTTTTTCGCCCGGCCGTCATCAGTATCATTACTGGCTACAGGAACTGTCGGTCCCTTACCCAAGGTAATAAAACGGTTTGGATCAAATCCATATTTTTGTACCAGATAATTTTTTACAGACTCGGCCCGGCGCCGCGATAAGGCCATATTACCCTGATCACTGCCCACGTTGTCTGTATGCCCCACCAGACGTACCCTGCTGCCGGCAAATTGGCGGGCCACGTCGGCAAAACCGATCTCAATAATCGTCTTTCCATTCTGATCCAATTCCGCACTACCAAAAGTGAAAGTAACCGAGAGGGTCTTCCTGGCAAAAGCATCAGCTTTAGTTTCAGTGGAAGAAGGCGTACTGAAAGCAATACCCCCTTCTGCAGCATTCATCGCTCCGCTTAATCTTGAGTTCTGGACAAATGTACTATTGGCTACCGTACGCCAGGCTGGTACATTATCCGGAGCCAGATTGATGGCCAGGTACAGACGGGTCATTTTACTGTAAATCTCCTGTCCGGTCATTCCGGTGTAACCCGACTTCAGATTAAAGTAATTCTCATTATCACCATGTGTGCAAAAACGTACTTTACTCATCATAAACAGGGCATCATCTTTACTCATTTGCATACCCGCCGCCAGGATACCCGCGGCCTTATCGCGGAATGCCTGATTTGTGTTAGCTTCAGCATTAGCGGTCATCCAACCGTCATACAATTTCTGCATGGCATCACGATTTTTTTGGATAAAGGACTCCTTGGCAAAGAACATATCCACGATTGCTTCGGTTACCTGTTCGGTGCTTTTCAAAATATGAGAGCCTTTTACCGATTTCAGACAGTTGAGATCATCGGGACTCCAGACCACAGCGGCATCCACCTGTCCATTCATAAAATACTTGGCTGCTTCAATAGTGCTGCTGACTTTGACAACTTCGATCTGATTGTACTCCACCTGGTCTGCCTGCAGCATGATCATATAAAAGGAATGGGAAGGTGAACCTTCACACAATGCCACTTTCTTACCGATCAAATCACGGATGGAACGGATCTCGTTGGTGGCAATGAACACATCGGCTCCGCGGCTTTTACTGGAGGCCCAGACCGCCCGCGGTTGATCATCCAGCAATCCGCTGGCATCCAGCGGGTACATATCCTGGGTAGAGGCCAGCACATCCACCTTGTCATTCTGCCAGGCTACCCGGGCTGCCGGTACATCATTGATTACGGTAAACTTTACCAATATACCATATTGACTGTAATAACGGCTTTCCTTGTTCGCTTCATACCCATTATTGAAGCCAATCGCCGGGGCATAGCCGGGATAATCAACGATGCATACGTTGATCATGGGCAAACCGCCACTCTTTACATCTTTCTGCAAATCTTCCGATAAAATACTCTTAGTTTCCCGTCCCTTGGGGATCAGTACGTCCTTATACTTCATGAACAACCAGACAGCAAGGGCCATTATGCCGAAAATTAAAATAAATTTTACAGCCGGATTCAAACCCGTTCTTCTTTCCATGACCATAACTCACACTCCTTCTTTTAAAACTATAAAAATATATTGTATAATTAATATATTCCTGAATATAATCTTAGTCGAATTCCTCACAAATATATTATTCTAGATCTTTAATCTATAGCTTACTTTATTCGATAAAACGGCTATATTTATTCTCCGTCTGTTGTTCCTTTTTTTTCGCCATAACTTCTTCTTTGGTTACCTGGTGCAATGGTGCATCCAGATCCAGTTTATCCGCTTCATCGGCTGACTTCAACAGCAACACTTCCTTCTGATCGCCCAGCACCAGCGAATCTGTTTTCTGCTCCCAGTTTTCCAGTTCTTTTAGCGCATCTTCTTCATAGATCCCATTCTGCAGATCAACCGATTCAATGAAGCCCTGGGAAATATCCATGAAATGTTCGATCTCGCCAAGTTTCTGGCCATAGTCTTCGGCCATATATTCCAGGGTCTGGTCAAACAGTTCCTTGGCATCGGGGTCGCCCTGAATTACTTTTTGTGCTTTCTTGAATACCGAGTAACCCTGCAGGATCATTTTCCGCTCACGGATCTTTACATCCACTTCATCCGAGAGATCTTCGTACCAGAACTGCGCTGCTTCCAGCATTTTACTCAAAACACGGTACAACATTTCCATTTTAACATAAAGGTTTTTATAAGTCATATTAGATTCCTGTAAACGTCCTGCTTTGCGGGCTTTAAGCACGAAAGCCGATTTCTTGCCGCGTTCCTGGGCCATTTTTGCCGCTTTCAAGGATTCCTCGCGCACCTGATCATTTTTTCTCATTTCCTCCTGAAGCGTGCGCATCTGTCCCCGCAGTGCCCCTAGTTGCTCGGTCATTTCACGAATATTACGTTCCAGATCGGATACATAATTTCTTAAAATACCGATCGGATCTATGGTTATAAAAACACTGGTGATGGCCCGCATAACGCTTTTAAACATATATTTGGCCAGATTGCGCACCCGTTTATCTGTTACAATAAAAATCAGTACACCTAGAGTCGCGGCCAGGAAAACAGTATGTATGGTATTCTGCAGCAGGGTGATCAGCCAGGGCAGAATGGCACTGAATCCGTACACGCCGGCTCCTATTAACAGGGCCAGAACGATCATACCTGTCGTGCCCTCTTTTTTACTCCAGAAACTTTTCAATTGTACATTTTGACTGGGGTCCATTATATTTCCTCCTGGTATAAAATAATTCTAATTATTTTGAATTTACCTTTACATATTTTTAAGGTACGTTTGCAGTTTATTCTTCTTAGCGACCAGAATTTCCTGTACGGCCGTCATGGCCAGATCAAATTTTTCGCTGCCCCGTTTAATATTTTCTGCCAGTTTTTTTGTCAAATCAGTTTTAATTTGTTTACTGTTTTCCAACTCCTGAATTTGTCTTTTTAAATCGACAATTTTTTCATCGATATGGGTTATGTCTATTTTGAGTTGTTCGGCCTCTTAGTTTTTAGATTTTATCCCTTCCAGAAAATCCGCT
>CAYSHN010000380.1:0-4238 GCA_964430815.1 uncultured Calditrichota bacterium
GACGTAATGAAGAATCCTATAGTGAAGATCCCTATCTCCTGTCGCGTATGGGCGTTGCCTTTGTTCAAGGGATGCAGGGTGCTGACCCTTATTATTTGAAAACCGTTTCCACTCCAAAACACTTTATGGCAAATAATGAAGAAGAACGCCGGCATACAGGTTCTTCTGATGTGGACATGCGCAGTTTGTTTGAATATTATTTACCGGCATTTCATCAGGTTGTTGTTGAAGGTAAAGCTTATTCAATAATGGGTGCATATAATGAACTCAATCATGTTCCATGTAATGCCAATATGTTTTTATTAAATGATCTGCTAAGACGTAGTTGGGGTTTTGAAGGGTATGTCGTGTCCGACTGCGGAGCCATTAATGATATGGTCTATGGCCATCACTTTTTTAAAACCGGCGCGGAAGCTGCAGCCAGGAGCCTGCTGGCAGGCTGCGACCTGAGCTGCGGGGACGAATATCGCGAATATTTGCAGGCAGCTCTTGATCAGGGTTTACTGGAAGTGAAAGATCTTGATCATGCTTTGGAAAGAGTTTTTTCCGCGCGTTTCCGGCTGGGCGAATTCGATCCGCCTGAAATGGTACCTTATTCTTCCATTCCCAAAGACAGACTGGACTGTAAAGAACATCGTGATCTGGCGCTTGAAGCTGCGCGTAAGTCCATCGTTCTCCTTAAAAATAATGGGATACTGCCTTTAAAAAAGGATCAAATCAAATCCATTGCAGTGATGGGCCCGAATGCCGCCAGGGCTCAGCTGGGTATTTACAGCGGCTCCCCGAATATTCAGATCAGCCCTCTTGAAGGAATAAGAGAAAAAGCTGCATCTCTGGGAATCCACGTGGATTATGATATCGGAAGCGATATGGGGGGCGGATTATTGAGACCTATAGAGCCTCAGTATTTCACTGTAGTTGAAGGAAATCAGACCGGCCTGAGAGGTGAATATTTTAATAACATGAATCTATCCGGAACACCTGCCGTCATTCGTATCGACCCTGCAGTGGATTTCAGTTTTGGTACTTTCTCCCCTGCTCCCGGCATCCCGGAGGATCAATTCTCCATCCGCTGGAGAGGCAAAATCATTCCCCCTGAAACGATCCATCAGATCGGCGTCACCAACGATGATGGCGCACGGCTTTATCTGGATGGTCAATTAATCATTGACGACTGGCAGGACCACGGTGAAAAACCAAATAAAGCAGAAGTCGAATTACAGGCCGGGAAAGAGTATGAAATTGTGCTGGAATTTTATGATAATGCTTTAAATGCAGATGCAAAACTCACCTGGGATCTTCGTCAAAAAGATTTCAGCAAGGCCACAGAAATAGCTGCCAGAAATGATGCGGTCATCCTCGTACTGGGTATTGCCCCCGGGATTTCACAGGAAGAACATGACCGTAAAGAAATTGAATTACCCGTTGTACAAAGGAATTTAATCGAAGAGATATCCAAGGTTAATAAAAATCTTATTGTTGTTCTGGTCAATGGAGGGCCTGTGGCCCTTATGAGAACGGAAAATAAAACCGGTGCAATCGTTGAAGCATGGTATGCCGGAGAAATGGGCGGCAAAGCAATTGCCGACGTTCTGTTCGGCGATGTGAATCCTGGCGGCAAACTTCCTGAAACATTCTATTCATTCACACAACAACTTCCTCCTTTTTCTAACTATGATCTGATCAATCATCCCCGTACCTATATGTATTTTGATCAGCCCGTGTTATTTCCGTTCGGACATGGACTCTCATACACGCAATTTACTTACAGCGACCTGACACTTAACTCTGCTCAAGCGACTAACGAGGGTGAGATTGAAATACGATTTGAAATACAAAACACCGGCAAAATCAAAGGCGATGAAGTTGCTCAGGTTTACGTCCATGATATAGATGCATCCATAAAAGTACCTATTAATCAATTGAAAAGGTTTCAAAGAATTACACTCGCTGCCGGAGAGAGAAAGACACTTACATTTAAAATACCAGCCTCTGAATTTTCTTTTTACGATACCCAAACAAACGATTTTAAAATAGAACCGGGAAAGTGGGAAATTCAAGTCGGGAGTTCATCCAAAGATATACGCTTGAAAAAAATGATTACAATTGAGTAAGTTTAATGTTCAGAGGATCCGGTTAAACAAGAACTTTATTATTGGGAGACCTAATTAATTATTGATTCACTATACTTACGCAATTTTTGACTCATTTTTTTGGAGAAAAATCGGGTTTTTAAATGAGATACGTTGCCCGAGCACTTTTAGTTCTTATTATAAAGGAAGGCATTTTCGTGTAAAATCCGATGATTACAACAATGTTTAATTTGAACATGTTGGTACGGGTCATCTTAAACCATCTCCGTGGAGAGAGTAGGGGGATTCCTGAATTCCGCGGAGTCTAATCCTATAAGGGCTTCGTCAGGAAAGTCTGTTCTCGACCTTATTTATTGAGAAGATACTAGCGCATAATAGAACGTTAAAATTTTTAGTTATTAAATGGAGTAAGTGGTTTTGAAAATGAAAACTTATATCACAATTTTTATTTTGCTGTTTGTGGCTTTGAACTTATATGCAGATGATGGACATGGTCTTTGGCTTCGTGGTCAAAGCTCAGGTTTGGTGAGCGTTGTTTGCTCAAAGAGTTCAGCTACCTTGAACATTGCAAAACAGGAATTGCAGCAAGCATGGCAAGGAAAATCAGGAGCGTCCCTTGTTTTGACGGTTGAATCCGATCAACTCATTAAAGGTGATGGATTCAAACTCAGCCCTGGAGAAATTCAGGCAAACACGGAACTGGGGATTTTATATGGGGTCTACGAACTGCTGCGTCGCCAGCAAATCGGTAAATCGATTAAGGACGAGATCATTAATCCCTCGTATGAACGGCGTTTATTAAATCATTGGGATAACCTGAACGGAACCATAGAACGTGGCTATGCCGGGTATTCCATATTTTGGCGCAAAGGAGGGGATTCTTTAGTTGTCACTGAAAAAGATAAGGTTTTATGGCAGGAATATGCCCGGGCAAACGCTTCAATAGGAATCAATGGAGCTGCCCTTAATAATGTCAACGCCTCACCATTGATGTTGACAACTGAATACCTCGGTAGAGTAAAGGCTATTGCCGAGATTTTGCGTCCTTATGGCCTTAAAACATACCTTTCGGTTAAATTTTCTTCACCTTCATTAATTGGCGGATTAAAAACTTCTGATCCGTTAGATCCGGAAGTAATAAAATGGTGGAATGCCAAGGTAACAGAGATTTATGCTCTGATTCCGGATTTTGGCGGTTTTCTGGTAAAAGCAAACAGCGAAGGGCAGCCTGGTCCCCAGGATTTTGGGCGCACTCATGCTGATGGAGCTAATATGCTGGCTGATGCACTCAAATCCTACGGCGGCATTGTGATGTGGCGTGCTTTTGTTTATGAAGCATCGGAGGAAGATCGCGCCAGGCAAGCCTATAACGAGTTTGTGCCGCTGGATGGCAAGTTTCGCGATAATGTTATTATTCAGGTAAAAAATGGACCGGTCGACTTTCAACCGCGCGAACCTTTCAGCCCGCTTTTTGGAGCCATGAAAAAGACCGCGGTCATGCCTGAACTGCAAATCACGCAGGAATACATGGGTCAATCAATTCACCTGGTATTTTTAGCGCCCATGTGGGAAGAATTCCTGCAAAGCGAAACCTATCAGCAGGGTCGAAGAAGTACTGTTACTCGTTGTACTAATGGGAGCATATTTCCACAGAAACACACAGCAATTGCAGGTGTATCCAATATCGGGTTGGATGCCAACTGGTGCGGTCATCACTTTGCGCAGGCAAACTGGTATGCCTTTGGTCGTTTGGCCTGGAACAACACACTGACCAGCGAACAAATCGCTGACGAATGGATTAAGCTCACGTTTAATCAAATTCAATCAGATCATTCTGGACCAATCGTCTTTTCCAAAAACTGGAAAAAGAATTTCCTACGCCCTGTTAAACAGATGATGCTGGAAAGTCGGGAAGCCGCTGTGAACTATATGATGCCGTTGGGATTACACCATATTTTTTCTGCAAATGATCATTATGGCCCAGGCCCATGGTGGGCGCCAAAATACGTAAGAAAAGATTGGACTCCTCCTTATTATCATCAAGCTGATACCAATGGAGTTGGATTCGACCGAACACGAAAAGGCAGCAATGCGCTAAGTCAATACCATGAACCTCTCAATTCGCAGTTTAATGATTTGAAGACC
>CAYSHN010000381.1:0-4229 GCA_964430815.1 uncultured Calditrichota bacterium
TTCAAAGTTCCCTCCCCATTGTGCAGAATCCTGCAGCCGGTTATTGAATGATTATGGTCTGCAGAGCATTGTCCGGAATAGTGACTGTGGTTAACTTCCCGGCCAGTTTTATTTGATAAGTAACCGGATTCTCTGTCCGATTTAAAACCGCGACAGCAATACTGTTATCCGTATTCAGACAGGCGGTAATCATTAAATCTGCGTTGTCGCTATTGATCCCGAGGCGCACTGCACCAGGACGCATATATTTACTGAAATGACACATTACATAATAAAGGGGTGTATAATACACCTCTTTTGTTTCCGGTTTAACTATGACCGGTGCAATGCACCAATTGCGGACATGGTTCGGACCCCCTTTATCATCCAGCACAATATTCCAATCCACCCAGCCGGTCAGCCAGCTATTCAGGCCGCCGATAATATCGCAGGCATAGCGATAGATCGGTACATATTTAGGATGAAGGGGTTTTTCTGCTTCCGGCGCCCACTCATAGCCCCAATCGGTGGCTTCTTTTTTCCAGTACCAGGCATCATCCTGCCAGACCGGCACTTCTGTATCAATGCAGGATTCGGTATGCAGTAAGTGTTTATCAGGAAATTTCTGGTGCACTTCGTTCAGCGTTTCGGGGTACCAGTCATTCGTACTGCTGTACCAGTGCACCGCTGTGCCCCATACATACTTAGCCGCAGCTGCATCGCTGAGTATCTGCTCGGCCCATTCTTTGACATGGTCTCTGTTATGATCAAATATGAGGATTTCAGATTTGATATCGTCTTTGACAAATTGCGGGCCAAGATGATCTTTTATAAAGTCGGCCATTTGCCGGGGGGTGTAGATCATACTTTCCCAATTTCCGCCATTACCCTCCGGTTCATTCTCGACAGTAACCGCCCAGATCGGGATACCTTCTTTTTCATAAGCTTTAATATACTTGGAAAAATAAAGAGCCCAGGCCGGATAGTACTCGGGTTTCAATGAACCGTTATTCCAGGCATTATTATCTTTCATCCAGGGTGGAGCGGTCCAGGGCGAAGCGATTATTTTAAAATCAGCTTTTTCGACCCCCAGTGCGTCTTTGATCAGGGGGATTAGATCATCCATATCCTCCTTAATGCTAAAATCCTTCAATTCGACATCACCGGGTGTATTGTCATAGGCATATTTATTCAGGGAAAAATCACAACTGTTGATATGGGTGCGGGTAAGGGTATAGGCTGCTCCGGCCGGACTAAAGTATGACTTAATCACTTCAGCGCGTTTGGCCTGATCTAATTGCTTTAATACCTGGGCTGCAGACTCGGTAAAAGCTCCTCCAAAGCCGACCAATTTCTGATATTTTTGATCGGGTAAGATCTCGACCAGGTCTTTACCGCTCTGCCCTGTTTCAGTTAAATCAAATGTTCCCATGTTCCTTAAATTATCCCCTGCCCGGGAGGTCTGGAGGATCGTGGCTTTTGAGTAATTTTGCATCATGGCTTTATTACTGCAGCCGGAAGAAAATGAAATAATCAGAATTGCAGAAAAAAATAAATAGGACTTGT
Source organism: uncultured Calditrichota bacterium (assembly GCA_964430815.1). Taxonomy (GTDB): domain Bacteria; phylum Calditrichota; class Calditrichia; order JAJRVZ01; family JAJRVZ01; genus CAVZSQ01. The sequence continues at coordinate 1,546 of CAYSHN010000381.1, forward strand.
TCATAGTAGGCTCCAATGAAATATATCATATATTTACTTTCCTGACCCTCCCCTCTGTCCCCTTCCTGGTCCCCGAACGGAGTCGAGGGGATAAGGGAGGGGATGAAAGGGGCGGGTCATCACATTTTTTGTCCATAATCCAACCGGTCATGCGTAGTTAACTGTGGGAAACCCGGTACTATCACCGGGAATGGTACATTACGCTGGATCACAAACATATCCACACCGGTCAATTGTATCTCCTCAAATCTCTTCACATCAATTTTTATCTCGTCGTTATATTTTTTGAAAAGTCTTTGGACATAGGGATTCAGATCTTCAGTAATAATTTTCATCTGGTCTTTATTCTGCGTGTTGATGGAACTCAGGTAAGTATGTTTTTGATACAGGGCTAACAGGTTATCCTGCCACATGTGGAAATTCCGGTCCACGGTTGCAACCTTATCGTACTCCTTTTTATAAGCGGCTGCCGTGATGTATTTATCCCTGACCATATCCACAATGGCCAGTTTAAGCTGCTCGGCGAAGCGCTTCCGGGGAAAGTGCCTTTGACGAAATACCAAGGGATGCGATTGCAACTCCTGCTCAAATTCACGCACAGTCCAGGCTTGTCCGTCGATAATAAAAAGTTGCTGATCCCGGATCGATTCCAGTTGATTGGACCGGTCATCAAGTACCATCTCGTCACGGTCCTCGCTCCAGAATTTTTTCTGGAAACTTTGTTTCTTCTCCTCTTCCGTTTTATAATAATCCGTGGCGACAACAGCGGCCAGCGTAAAAAAAACATCCCGGTTAAATTCTAACCTTTTACCCTTCATAATCTCCAGTACTTTGCGTTCATAGATGTCCAGCGCCTGTCGGTTGGTAATATTTTCTTTAACCGTACGGCAGCGTTCCTGAATCTGTTGACCGGACAAGGTGATTTCATCGGTCCAACCATCCACGCGTAGAACCAGTTGACTACCGTCAGCCGTCTCCAGCGGACCGATTACCTGCCCTTCCTGAACAGGATTAAGAAAAAGTTGTGCGTAGATTTGTTCATCTTCAGGTTTATCATATCCAATCTCTTTTTGCGGCAGGGCGTTCTCTGCCCCGGCGATTTCTTTGAATATTGTTTCAAAGGCCGTGGTATCAGTTTTTAGCCGTTCACGGATTTTATCCTGAGGACTGTCAGATGACAGGGAGTAGTAGGAAATTTTATAGGTTCTTCCGGCCACAGCATATTCCTTTTTTATTTCAGCTGTATCCGGAATCACCTCATTATACGCTTCCTGATAATAATACCATTGCCGCATGGCCTGTTCTTTACGGCCGCGTAAATAATTCTGAAATTCATCATTACGGCTTAGTTCGTTATCGGATCCTGCTTCCATAGCCAGCATTTTCTCGGCAATCAGGGAATTCAGCACAATTTTTTTATGAATATAATTCTGGCCCTGGCAGTAGTCCGGACGAATGGTATACTCGGCCCGGCGGATGAACTCATCCACCGATATAGTTTTATCCCCTACCCAGGCTAAAATAATTTCATTCTTATCCTCAGTTGCCGGTTCCTTTTTACAGCCCGTACTAAAAATTATCAGAGCCGGGAGGATAAAACATTCTAAATGCCACTTGATATATCGTTTCTCCTTTATACCTGATTTTTACGGATCCAGCCGTAATAAAAATCACAGCACGAACCCCGCACTTAGAATAAAAAGCCCACGCTATAACTGTGCACTTTGCCTAAAAGACCCAGATCACGATAAGCGTAATCGATTTTCAAGGCCAGATTATTCATCAGATATTTAACCATACCTGCGCCCAGGCTGAGCCCATATTCCGAATCCGGCATAAAAAGTGATTTATATCCAGCCCGCAGAAAAAATTTACCGGTCGATGGTACATCCAATTCGTATTGCATTCCAAAATTAATAGATTCGGCATTGTTGTTAGGATGCAGGGCATCAACGGCAACCGATAGTTTTTGGTTTTCGGTGTGGTAGGGAACCACGGATGCACCGATTCTGAAGATCAGGGGTAATTCCCATTCAGAAAGCCGGTATTGTCCCTCTACATATTCAAAATTACCATCCTCGTTCGGTGCAATATCGATGGATTGCACCAAATCAATGCCATCGTACTTCAGGCGGGTTCCGTAATTGGAAATACTCATGGCCAGGCGCAATCCATTTTCAAGTTCGTTGTTTTGCGAAAAGAAATAGGTCCTGACCACCACGCCCATATCCATAGCCAGAGCGTTAGCCTGCATGTGCCAGATTTTAGATCCGATATACTTTCCAGTAATACCAAATCCGAATCCTTCGGTCAATAAACGGGCATAGGATAGTGAAATGGCATAATCGCTCGATGAAAAAGTTTCGCCGGTACCTTCCTGCATAGCAACCGTAGTTACATCCATTTCCCCATAATCCACGCTAATGAAGCCCAGGCCGATTGTACCGATGGAAGGAATTACCAGACCTGCGGCGGCAAATGAAGTATTGATATCAACAATCCAGGGCTGATAAACCATCTGCGCCTCACTCTGCTCCATAAAAGCCATTCCGGCCGGATTCCAATAGATGGCCGAGATATCGGTGGTTGTGGCTACACAGGCATCACCCATGGCGGCTCCGGCACTACCAAAACCGTATTCCAAAAAGTTGGCTGCAGTTGTACCCACGCGATGAGGTTTTTGG
>CAYSHN010000382.1:0-4209 GCA_964430815.1 uncultured Calditrichota bacterium
CCCGTGCCGCACCTTCACCTCCCGGTGCAGGTGCAGTCAAATGGTACGCGTCAGCGGTAAAACCGATACCGCTCAATTCGGCGATAATTTTAGTGCCACGGGTCAGAGCGTGATCATGTTCCTCCAGCACCAGAATCCCGGCACCTTCACCCATCACAAAACCGTCACGGTTCAAATCAAAGGGCCGGCTGGCTTTGGATGGATTATCATTTAGGGTGGACATCGCTTTCATGGCGGTGAATCCGCTGATACCCATAGGGGTTATGGCAGATTCAGATCCACCGCTGATCATAATTTCTGCATCTCCGCGCTGGATAGCCATTAGGGCTGCACCAATGGCATGACCCGAAGTGGCACAGGCAGATACCGTGGCATAATTGGGTCCCTTAAAACCGAATTCCATTGAAATAAGCCCGGCAGCAATGTTCGCGATCATGTGTGGAATGAAAAAGGGACTGATGCGTTTGGGACCCTGCTCTACCAGTTTACGTACCTCCCGTTCAAAAGAAAGGATGCCACCGATACCAGATCCAACAATGACCCCTACACGGTTCTTATCTATTTTTTCCAGGTCCAGGCCCGATTGCTTAATTGCTTCACGGGCGGCAATAATGGCATATTGAGCAAACAGATCCAGCCTCCGCACCTCTTTCTTATCAAAGTGCTCTTCTGGTTTCAATCCGCGTATCTGAGCGGCAATCCTGGTCGGATATTCACTGACATCAAAATAGGTAATCGGACCAACTCCACTCTTCCCTGCCAATAGCCCCTGCCAGAATTCGGTAGTATTCAATCCCAGCGGCGTGAGACTACCCATACCAGTAATAACAACTCTTCGTCGCATAATCACTCAATCATTCTATGGTTATTAAATTCAACAAGATTTACTTAGTGAGCTTTGTATTCAGATAGGCAATAGCATCACCGACGGTACGCATTTTTTCAGCATCTTCATCGGGAATTTCAATATCAAATTTTTCTTCAAAAGCCATTACCAGTTCTACCGTATCCAGGGAATCAGCACCCAGATCATCAATAAAAGATGCTTCAGGTTTCACTTGTGCTTCATCTACACCCAATTGTTCTACAATGATCTCTTTGACTTTAGCTTGAATATCCATCTTTTTTTCCTCCTGTTTAGTAAAATAGTTTTTCTTTGTATTACTATATTTTCTTCTATTATTAGTACCTGAGTCCCTTAGTTCCTGAGTACCTGTCTTCCGCCAGGTCTCCGACCTGAGTCCCTTGGAACCTGAATTTCTTTACCCTTTATCCTTTCATAACCCACCCCTGAATCCCTTCCCTGGTCCCCGAGCGAAGTCGAGGGGATAAGGACGGGGACAGCGGGGAGGGTCAGATAATTCATTATCCTATTATAAATCTCTTGCCCTCTTTGTGGCCAAAGCCACAGTATTTTCCTTTATTTTCTCTATCATTTTTAAGTGCCACGACTACTATTTCTATTCGACCCCTCCGAGGTCGCTTATTCAATGAGGATTCCTTCTGTTATAAACCTGTGATGCTTTCGGCATCATCTCCAGATTTTTTAACCCTCTCTTGAAGAACTGTTCTCCCTCTTTTAATCAAAATAGATCCCGGGTCAAGCCCGGGATGACAATCTTTGTTTTATCACTCAGGTACTAAGGGACTTTCTACTAAGTGCCGTAATGCCAAATCTACTCATCGACGCTAGGAAGCGCCTCCTACTCACTTTGTGCCTTTGTGCCTCTGTGCCTTTTTGCCTTTGTATTACATAACCATCCCACCATCCACATTCAAGACCTGACCGGTGATATAGTTCGCAGCATCACTACTTAAGAACCGCACAGCTTTAGCCACATCTTCCGGTTGACCAAACCGGGCCAAAGGAATTACACTCTGCAAGGCCTCTTTTGCTTTATCCGGTAAATTATCGGTCATGGCAGTCTGAATAAATCCCGGTGCTATAGCATTGACACAGATGTTGCGTGAAGCTAATTCTTTTGCAACAGCTTTAGTCAAGCCAATTATTCCCGCTTTGGAAGCGGCATAATTGGCCTGACCAGCATTTCCGATCAGTCCCACTACCGAAGCAATATTTATTATCTTACCAGAGCGTTGTTTCATCAAAATCTTGGTAGCAGCCTGAATGCAATTATACGTACCTTTAAGATTAACGGCAATAACACTATCCCACTCTGCTTCACTCATCCTTATGAGCAGATTGTCACGGGTAATGCCGGCATTATTGACCAGAATATCGATACGTGTAAATTTATCCAGTGCAGATTGAATCAGTTGAGCCGCTTCGGCACTCTTACTTACATCAGCCTTAAACCAAATGGCCTCACGTCCCAGTTTCTTAATCTCCTGTATAACATTTTGACCATCCTGTTCGAGTACATCGGATACTACAATATTAGCTCCAGCTGTGGCTAACTCCAGAGCAATCATCCTGCCTATGCCCCGGGCTGAACCGGTGACGATGGCGATTTTATCTTTAAGTTCCATTTTTTTCCCTTCATCAAAGATTCCCGCCAACATATGATCAAGCGCGCCACACGCTCAGCGGGAATGACAGTTTAGATTTACGGCTAAAAGGTAAACAGGCCACTAATTTGTAATTATGCCATCGGCGCTAGGAAGCACCTCCTAATACCCTTTACCCTTTTCCCTTTTTCCACGCACCCCGTCCGGCAGCTGCCGGACACCCCTCACAAGAGGGAATATTACTCTCTGTTTTTATCAAGATAGATCCCGGGTCCTGTCTGTCGCCAGGTCTTCGACATGCCGGGATGACAAAACAAGAACATACTAAGGAACTCAGGTACTCAGGAACTAAGGGACTTAGGTACTTTTTGTTTAGTGCCTTTTTCCCTCTGTGCCTTAATTTATTCCACCGCACCAAAACTACCCACATCCCCAACAGCCTGGCAGTTGGCATTACTATTTATTCTCTTTACCAATCCGCTTAATACTTTTCCCGGACCGACTTCATAAAAGCGCGTAAAACCAGCGGCAACCATGTTCTGAATGATCTCCACCCAGCGTACGGGATGGGTCAATTGTTTATACAACAAATCGCGGATTTCATCTTTGTCCTGACAGGCCATGGCCTTCACATTGGTATACACAGGAATCTCAGCATTCTTAATTTCTATTTCCCGCAAGGCTGCCGCTAAGCCCTGCTGGGCTTCCTCCATCAAGGGTGAATGGAAAGCACCACTAACCACCAGTTCCATTATCTTTTTTGCACCTTTTTTCTTGGCTTCGTCCATGGCCGCTCTGACTGCCGGAATTTCACCTGAAATCACCACCTGTTCGGGCGAATTTAAATTAGCAGTACAAACGATGCCTTTATTTTTTACCTGCTCACATACCTGCTGAACCTGTTCAAATTCCAGACCGATAATTGCAGCCATTGTACCTGCTTTTTTTTGTGAAACCTGCTGCATCAGTTCACCGCGGATTTTTACCAGTTTTAGTCCATTCTCAAAACTTAAAGCACCGGCTGCTACTAAAGCGCTATATTCGCCCAGACTATGACCGGCCACTGCCCCGGGACGAAGTCCTTTTTTTTTCAATAATTCGCTCACCACCATGCTGTGGACAAATATTGCCGGTTGCGTGATGCGTGTCTGTTTCAACTCTTCTTCGGGACCTTGAAAACAGATACCGCTTAAATTCAAACCCATTATCTCATTGGCCAGTTCGAAAATCTGTCTTGTTTCAACAAAATTATCAAACAGGTCCTGGCCCATACCGATATACTGTGATCCCTGTCCGGGAAATATAAATGCGTTTTTATCCAATCGGCTTAACTCTCTTACTTTAACTATTCCTGTCGTAACTGCTGTTTTAATTTTTTCTGTTCAATCTTACGCTCCCTTATTTGTGCCAGGGCTTTCATATATAATTCTTTGTTCTTGATTTTTAATGCCGAATCAAAAGATTGTTCCGCCCGGTCTAAGTCACCAGAGACTTCATAGGCGATACCAAGATTATAAAAAGCTGCCGCATTGCGTGAATCTTTCTCTATTTCTTTTTCCCATACAAAGGTAGCTTTATCCCAAAGATTATTTTGGGCTAACCCAATTCCAGCATTCACCGCCTCGTTACCCTTCTCGAACTTCCTGCTGACTTTGATCTTATAGGGTGAAATCGTAGGGATGAATTTGTTGATCACCTTGTCGGTCAGATCATTTAACAAAGCCTCTCTGGCCGGAATAT
>CAYSHN010000383.1:0-4180 GCA_964430815.1 uncultured Calditrichota bacterium
CGGTTAAGATCGATCAGATCATTCAGGCTTATTCCATCCGGCAGAGCTTCCAGTAAAGCCGATCCACCTCCGCTGATCAGCACAAAGACGAGATCACCGGGAGAAAATTTGGTTGTATAATCCAGTAATTGCTGGGTTGCCTTTAGCGAGTTTGCATCCAGTACTGGATGTCCGGCCTGATGTTGTACTATTTTTGCCAAGCGATCCGTATGCCCGTATTTCACAATGATCTGTCCACCGGTCAGAAAATCACCCAATATCTCTTCCAGGGCACGGGCCATTGGTGCGCTGCTTTTACCCATCCCTAAAATGTATTTATGCTCAAACGATTTTAGATTCAATACCAAGTTGTCAGGAAGAATAAGTTGTTCAGCCTGACGCTGGATGCGGGTATGCACTAACTTATATGGATCAACGGCAGCCAGTGCGGATTTAAAAATCTCGATGGCTTGTTGACGATAGATGGAGAAATCTTTTACGCTTATGTTCTTTATTCCTTAATTTTCTATCTATAAGCAGTCGCCAGATCCCTGGTGGATATTTATTTAAAAGCAAATAATTTCATTTTTAAATACCTGGCGTATTCCCTTACTATACGCCCGGGTAAAAGTCAGGCAATCCTCTTTTTCACTATTTTAAAAATAATAATTTAAGCGACGATCTTTTAGCCGGTGTCGTCATCACAAAAAAGTATGTACCACTGGCAACCATTCCACCCTGTTCATTTAATCCATTCCATTCTATTTCCAGATCATTTGAAGCAGAATTAGATCGACTTTCAAATTTTTTAACTAACTTACCCATGATGTCATATATTTTGAAACTTACTTCATTCGATTTATATGCCTTGGCTAATCGTATCTTTATTGAAACTGTTGAATTAAAAGGATTGGGATATGCCTTTAATAATGTATCCGCCTGGGTTATTGCCACGGAACTATTTTCCACATTCGTCATTTCCGATTCATCATAACAATCCAGACAAGGTTTTGTAGTATCACTCGGTTCCAGGGCCAGGAATGCAGTGTACAAAGATAAAATTCTCTCTTTAATGCTATAATCGACAATTTCTGTTATAAGATCGTTGGACTGTTCCTGCGCTTCCAGATACTGAATATAGTTACCCGTCCAGGTTTCAATTACCAAACTGTCCCCAGCCGAAACCTGATCTATCGATAATTGAACATCTGATATAAACGGTCCGGATTTATACATTCCGGAAGTCTTGATCTCAAACGGGAAATCTCCAATATACTTACCCAATTGGACAAGTGGTTGATCCAGATAGACAGGTTTATTGGGTGGCCATAAATTAAATCTGCCATAACAAAAGCCATTTTGCATGGTTGTATACAAATCTAGTGAGGTGATAGATCCACTCAAGCCATTCAGTGCTTTACTAAATATGCTGCTGAATGAAGATTCCCACGATATACGATTATAATTACCTCCGGTTTGTTTAGTAATATTTTCATAAAAATACTCATTGCCATAGTAGTACTGGTTGCCAATATAATAATATTGATAATTCTGATCCTGAATATCAGCGACATGGACTGGTATAACCGGTTGCATTAAATCGAGTAAATCATTAATAAAGGGATTAGCCACCTGATAATCCCCCAGCTGATCTGAAGCGGCAACCAGCAGCATACTCCCTTCACCCCCCCGGGAATTCATAAACTCTATACTGCTGGAAAATAATGCAGGTAAATTACTATAGTTTGAAAATGGATCGCTACCAACATTTGAAAAAGCGGCTTCAATGCTGCTGGAATCACCACTAAACCAGTTTTCCCCTGCACTCTTGATTGGCAAACCCGAAAAAAAGAGATTAAAAGAATCCGTTTGTACCAGTTGCTGATGCATCAAATATTTAACTGTGGAGATAATTTCCTGGGCGGAAAGGGATGTCTTGCTGATATCATAGTCAAATAATAATGTAAACTTTCGCTGAGAATATATATCCATTACCTGTGCAGGAATGAGTACTAACTGATAATAATTTTCTTCGCCTCCAGCCCGGCAATTCAGATAGATACCATCCTTTAAGGGCGAGTCTACAGATAAATTTAACGTCGAGACGCTGTACCCAAATGGCAAACTAACCGAATAATATGTATTGGACAGGCTGTCTTCATTCACAGTAAATGACTGTTCCGGTAATTCAACGATCTCCGGATTCACCCATTCCTGATTGGGCCAAAAAAGAATGTTCAGGTAATCCAACGGAGAATTAGAGACTGTTAACATATTGGCCGGTAAAGGAATACTAACTGAATTAGATAACCATTGGGCAGGCACCAGATAGGTCAATTTTATTTTTCGCTGCTGGTTGCCGGCCATGGGATAAATTCTCAACTCATACTGATTTCCATAATCTTTAAATAATATAGCAGGATCTCTTCTCCTTTTGACAATACTTTCATAAATAGATGACGCTTTCCATTTATCCATAATGACAGCTCTCATGATATCATCACCAACCCATAACCATAAATCATGAACAATCGCCTGCTCAGGTAGATCAAAATAAAATTGAATTTCTAAAGTATCGCTGCTGCCAAACTGAGTAGTCCTGGCTGAAAAAGTCAGATATAAACCGATTTCCATATATATACCGGCCGGGTGTACCGATACTACAGCTTCCTCAATTGTTCCATAGCTAGAACGCCAATTTCGGGGATCTTGCACAATAAGATAATTATAAGCAAAACTGTTATTTTGCTGGATAAATAAAATAAACACCAGCCATAAAAGAAGCGTTCTGAATCTCATGATAACCTCCTTCTGATATGATGAAGTTAAATGATAATGATATTAAATGCTTAAACGTCTGCTGAAATAATACAATTATTTAAATTTAAAATCAATAAAAGATTATTCAGGTGCTGCAAATTCGGCTGATGCGGATAAGGTTTGATTCTAAAATAATGGCCTGTTAAATTCGGTTAAACTTGCAGGGAGAGAATATATGATCCGTGAAAAGATTGCCCAGGCTATCGAAATATTAAAAGAAGAAAAAATAGATTGCTGGTTGACCTTCGTACGCGAGAGCAGTACTACTCCTGATTCCATAATGGATCTGACCGTCGGTACCGGGGTAACCTGGCATTCGGCTTTTATTATCACAGCTGGCGGAGATACCTACGCCATTGTAGGCAGCCTGGATAAGGCCAATCAGCAAACCCACGGCAATTACCAGCACATCCTTGGATATGTGCAATCGATCGAGCAGGATTTATTGAATACCTTACGGCAAATTAATCCACACTCTATCGCGATCAACTATTCCCTTAATTCTCCTGCCGGTGATGGTCTGACCCATGGTATGTATCTGCAGTTGATGCAATATCTTAAAGGTACCCCCTATCCAGAGCTGCTGATCTCATCAGAAAAAATTATCAATAAACTGCGGGGTAGAAAATCAGCCGGGGAAATCGAAAGGATTAAGAATGCAATCACTCTGACCATTCAACTTTTTGAAGAAGCCGGTAAATTCATACATGTCGGACGAAGTGAAAAAGAAATTGGTGATTTTCTTACCCGCCGTACTTATGAATCAGACCTGCAGTTAGCCTGGGAGGCCGAACATTGTCCGGCTGTGTTCAGTGGACCTGATACAGCCGGTGCACACGCCGGACCAACAGCACGCCAGGTTCAGGCAGGACATGTTTTAAATATAGACTTTGGAGTTAAAGTAGACGGGTATTGTTCAGATCTGCAGCGTACCTGGTACATCATGCGGCGGGGCGAAAAAGATGCACCTAAAGAAGTGCGCAAAGGCTTTCAGACCATTGTCGATAGTATTTCCAGAGCAGCGGCTGCTCTTAAACCCGGTGTCAGGGGCTATGAAATCGATCAGGTAGCCCGCCAATATATTATTAAACAGGGTTATGAAGAATTTCCCCATGCTCTGGGCCATCAGATTGGCCGGTTTGCCCATGACGGGGGCGGACTGCTGGCGCCCAAATGGGAACGGTACGGAATCCTGCCGGATCTGCCGGTAGAAAAAAATCAGGTCTATACTCTGGAACCACGTCTGACTATCCCCGGTTATGGGATCGCCACTATTGAAGAAATTGTAATGATAACTGAAAAGGGATGTGAGTTTATATCTCCGCGACAGGAAAAACTTTTTCTGATTAAATAGAACCTTACTTCATTAAATCCCTTATAG
>CAYSHN010000384.1:0-4172 GCA_964430815.1 uncultured Calditrichota bacterium
TAACATTAACTTTTATAATGATCATTATGAAGAACACAAGGAATAATATTTTTTTCATTCGATATATCCTTTCACATTTGTTTTAAATTAGACGAAATTAATGTTGACCTGTACCTTCCTAAAATAGAGTATAAAAACTGAGCAGCCACATCAAACAATAAAACAATTTATGCTAGTTAGCATGTAATCTGACAATATAAGATTAAATAGAATGTTATTATTTTCTCCCAAGTATCTCTTTTAAACTTATTCAAACTATCTGATTCCAATAAAAAGACACTCTTATACCTGTTAAAATATAGATCCCCCCTCCATGATATGATTACTCAGGAGAGGGAATTAATGAAAAAGTCATTTGATACTATTTTATCAATGTCATCTTCTTTGCATCCTGATACTTTCCTGCCTGCAGACGATAGAAATACACCCCGCTTGGAAGGTGGCTAGTATCAAACGTTATGCTCTTCTCCCCCGCCTCCATTATTTCATTCGCCAGGGTGATTACTTCTTTACCCTGAATATCATACACTTTTAAAATCACTTGTACACGCTCTGGTAATCTAAAGCGTATCGTGGTTTGCGGATTGAACGGATTGGGGTAGTTCTGATCCATACCAAATTCAGTTGGTACTGCTGCACTTACCATCTCTTTACCAAAGCAACTTCCACTGCGCAGAGCAGTAATAATTCTATTGGCAGCATCTTTTAACGGTTGTCCCTGTGCAACTGTAAGAACTCGGGCCTTAATGAAGGCATTAATTTGGTTGATAAATGCCTGCAAATGCTTGATTGCTGCATTGGTCTTACCGGTATTGGATTGCTGGATCATCACTTTGGAGAGACTGCCGCTATTCATTTGCTGGATCGTTTTATCTAATAAGGTTGTCAAAGCCTTTACCTGTCCCTCATTCAGGATCCCATATCTTTCAAGATTATAAACTTGTTCCTTAATATCTAGTGCTGCCTGCATTGGTGTCTGCACCAGTACCGCAGCTGTGTAGTCTGTAAAGCCTCCATCTTTGTCCTTGATGCGACCACGGGCAATAAAGGGACCACTCTCCTGATACATACAATTGTAAGTGGCTGCAGAATCGTCCTCGACTTCAAAGGTACCATCGTCAGTGTAATCATACGAATACACAAAACCAGCTGCCATATCCGCTGTGCTTGGATCGAACTGGTTATTAAATGATAGTATAGCCGATTGTTCTACAATAATCGCACCGGAGGTGTTGGTGAATGTGGCAGCGGGAAAAACATTGTCTACCTTGACGATCGCCTGGTCGGTTGCCTTTAACCCCTGATTATTGGTCACTTGTACATTGATCGTTAGACTGGCAGGACCATCAAGGCTCGTTGCATAGAAGTCAACACTTTGACCTTGCTTTTCGAAGATTCCATCATTGTTTAAATCCCAGGCATAAGTAAGTGGACCCCCTTCTGGGTCAGTGCCAGAGGCGGTGACAATAACGGTTCCTCCTTCCTGTGCTTCATAAGGTCCACCGGCGTTGGCCGTGGGAAACGACTTGAGTGAATACCTGCCGATAAAGTAGGATGGTTTATTACCCGCTGTTGTAAAACATCCTCCTACATACAGGTCACTACCACTGACTGCTAAAGCATAAACAGTACTATCCACACCACTCCCCAGTGCCGACCAGCTGCTGCCATCCCACCTTGCGATATGATTAGTATTCTTCTCTCCAGCCGTTGTAAATTCACCTCCCGCATAGACGTCACCGTTTCCGCTGACAGCCAAGGCCCAAACAGTACCATTCATTCCATTTACAGATTCGTTTGGTAAAGCTAACCAGTTGCTGCCGTCCCATTTAGCGATATAGTTAACACCCGTCTCCCCTGCCATTGTGAATTGACCCCCGACATACACATCACTTCCATTGACTGCAATAGCACGAACTACACCCGTTATCCCCTCTTCTAGTTCCGACCAGCTGCTTCCATCCCATTTAGCAATACTATAGGGAGCATGACCCACTGCACCACTAAAATAACCACCTGCATACACTTCACCAGTTTCATTGACTGCCAGAGCATGAACCCAGTCCCACCACTCACCAGATCCTACTCCATTTCCGAGATTCCACCAGCTGTTGCCATACCATTTAGCTATATTGTGAGTTTTCGTTTCCCCTGCCATTGTGAATTGACCCCCAACGTACACCTCATTACCATTGACAGCAATTGCACCGACAGGACCATTTACACCCACTCCTAGTGGTAACCAGCCACTTCCATCCCATTTGCCAATGAAGGAGAAAGGTAAAGGCACGCCTATTTCTTCCGTCCAAAAAAATCCCCCTGTATAAAGATCACTGCCACTGATGGCGAGTGAAAAAGCATGACCAGGAATACCACTTCCAAGGGACAACCAGTTGTTACCGTCCCATTTTGCTACAGCAGAAGCACCTGAAGGTGGCATTTGTGATGTATCCCCTATTCCCGCATATAAGTCATTGCCACTGATGGCGAGGGAAACAACTGCGTTATATGGAAAAGTCCCGGGTACTCCAAAACCACCATCCCAATTTTCATCACCCTCGGCATCCGTAATATTTAGATCCTGACTTTTTTGAGGTGCCACAGGTAAAAATCTTGGTTCCCCATTTGCTCCCTTGAGCATCCGCCACCCTTGTGGATCCAGACTGCCGCTAAATCCACTCTTCAGATCGAGTGTGCCATTCTTGTTCAGCATATCTCCCAACGGGATTTTCTTATCGACCTGAAGTTGAGTGCCCTGAGCAATAAGTCTGACGGAAACCAATCCTACAATACACCAAACAAATAACCAATCATATTTCATATCATTCCCTCCGATATTATGGATTACCACTTTATAAGAAATACCAAATTAAAGAGATAACGCTTCATTAATAATAAAAAATAAATAATCCGATTACATAGTAATTTTGTTTCATTTTCTATCACTTATGTTCCATTTTTCACTTTTTAGGTTGGTCTGTTTAAAGTCAATTATTATTCTTTTCCTGAATTATGAATGTCGCTAATCAGGTCAGCCTCTTTAAGTTGCAAATCCAACTATAGAGTATCTCAATAGGATGAAAATGACTATAAATGCTCACATAGTTAAAAAGAATACCAGGATGAAGGAATCTATTTTCCTTACTTCTTTCTCAAAAAAATATGTTCTATTTACAAAAAATGGAAGGATTCCAGCGAAAATGAATGGTTAGTAGAATAAAGTGATGCTATCTGAAAATTGCTGGTTTATGGTTATAATTTACTCTCCGATTATACTAAATCAAGACAAATTTCTTGTGAGTCTGTTAAATCCAAATTATAGTCAAAATTTTTCATTAGAGAAACTTATGCTACTTTCAGTTTTAGATTAACTTTTCATATACTTCTATTATAATTTTTTTTAAGCAAGGCAGTTTCTTACAATTAACCGGTGTTGTTTTTACTTTTATCACAAGGTTCATTCTAATTAAAATGTTTCAAGCAGTGATCAAAATTAATTATAAATTCGAGTTTCTGGAGAAGGCTCTTTATTTTGAATTTTGACCAAGTATAAGATAATGAAATTTATAATTACTCATTTGTTAATTAAAGTTTCAAAGAATATTAAAGGTAATATACTTTATACAAACTGACATTTAAACGGATTGACAAACCGCATGTATTATAATTAGTCCTATCCAATTCCCTTCTTATAAGAAATTGGAAATATCAAGGTTATCGTCCACACCATATTTAATATTATTTTTTTATTTTCTTTGAAGAGGCAAATATGTGTCAATTTTAGTTATGTAAGTAAATTCTTAAGGAGTGATATATCACATATTATTTTAGTATTTAAAAAATCGATGAACTTCTTTATGAGAATTAGGAATTAATGACTCTGCTTCTAAATTTGATCTATCATTTTTTCGAACTTCAAGGATAATTTTCTTATGTAAACACTGGTTTTAACATACCCTCAATATATTTTGTTACAATAGTGCTACATCATACAAAATATTCATATTACATCTTCATAATTATAAGTTTAATCAAACATAATCTTTAATTATTAAAGGCAAATATTGGCTTGAGGTTAGCTGCCCTACGAGGGTAATGCACAGGTTTAAAGATTAATGAATCAGAAAGTATTGGTCTTCCCAATCATAAAATAAAATTTTGCCTATAGAATG
>CAYSHN010000385.1:0-4168 GCA_964430815.1 uncultured Calditrichota bacterium
TCAAAGATTTTTATCTGAACATGACTTTTCTTAGCCAGTGAATAGTTAATTGTAGTTGCTGAATTGAATGGATTCGGGTAATTCTGAACTAAATTGAAGTTATGCGGCTGAACGGTTGGTTCAGTGTCAATACCGGTAGCCGGCTCGTCATCGCGTCCCGGAGAGCCGTGGATGTCATGGGACGCTCTCCAATTAGCCGGATCGGATTGGTCTGCGGCTGCGTCAGGATCTCTGGGTACCAGGGTATAACCTGCCCCATCGGCAGTTACAGGCCAAGGAGCATTATCATTATAACGAATGGAGAAGAGGGTATCACGTCCGGCTGTTAAAACAGTTATCCGTTCACCACCATTATCCAGCAGTCCGCTGTATTCGGCAAATGGTATAAAATTATACCGACTGATGAAATAAAATTGATCGGCGGCCAGAACAATAAAATCTCCAGGAAGCAGAACCGTTCGTGGCGGGAAGATGTACCCGATTCCTTCGCAGAAGCTAATACCGCTTAAATCAAGGGGAGATGGGCCTGTATTTTTAAGCTCGATAAATTCGTAGGAACTGTTGGGAATTGTGTCAAGAGAAAGCGGGTGATAATTTATCTCTGTTATTTTTAGATAGGCTAACTCTGTGGCCAAACTTAACATCTGGCTGTTTAAAGCACTCCATTCATTTCCATTGTAAGCACGAGCCATCAGCAGCGTACTCTGTGTCAATGGAAATGGTTGGGTATAGAGAATTGCCCCGGGCGATATACCGGCGCCCGACAGTGGATCGCTGCCATCGCTGGTAAAATAAATATCACCCGCCGGGGCAGTCATAGAAATAATATCACCAACTGCGAATGTGTCGTTCGTTACGGGTTGTCCATTGATTAAAAATTGCGGCGCATTGATCAGGGGAAACAAACCAGCCGATCTCAACTGGGCAATAAATACGTCTGTCCGCTGGGGAAAGTATTCATCAATTATGAAAGATTGTTCGGTCAGCCAGTAGTCTTTATCATACAAATAGAACGGCCCGGCGGTGGTGTAACGGTGCACATCCCGGCGATAATCCCCCCAGCGCGCCGATTCGGCAATAATGGCCAGATCTATTTGAGCAGCTCTTTTCAGCCATCTCGTTTTGCCAGCAGCGGGAGTCAATGCTCCGTTATTAAAAAAATGCAAATGGACGCGATCGGCAAATAACCTGCGGAAATCGGCATTCTGGCGCAGGCATTGAAAGAGCCTGCTCGGACAATTGTTGTTATTCTCGTCCAGGGTGTTATATGAAATGTCCTCCACGATATGCTCGGCATCCCAGCTGAAGAATTTAAATCCACGGGCCGGAAGTACACGGTTCCGCACCGCAATCCAATTGTGGTGGTCCCAATCCCAATTCCCGCCATAAAAATTAAGTAACATATAATCTATAAAATTGTCAAGATCGACGTACGGCTCATAAGCAGGATTGACAGTACCATCAGGATTTTTGCCCTGTAAGCGCTGGTATTTACTGTTATCGGCCAATCCCGAATTGGCCAGACTCATCATGTTATTCCAGGCAGTAATATTTCCGTCGACCACTTCCCCATAATCCTTAATTACATCGTAATCATCACCGTTTCCACCCAGATAAGCAGCTGCAAATTCCCTGTCTATCCGCTCGGTCGGATTATAAATCCCCCAGTATAAGCCGTTCAGAAATAAGTGAACATAATTACCATGCCCGGAAGGGTTTCCCATAGCAATTGGTGTGTCTTTAGCCCATAAATCATGGATAAGTTGGGTTCGTCTCCGTTCACTATGGTTCATATGCAACCAGCTATTACCGTATGTAGCGCGCAGTATGAGGGTATTAAAGAAGGTTGTAGCATCCTTGTCATCAAATAACGGATAATTCAACCAGTCTGTACCATACTGACTCCGAAAAGCGAGCCGGAAAGAATGTTTCGGAGTTTTTTCGGGACGACGGCTGTGGCCACCGTGTATTCTAAGCCCACAATCCAATTGAAAATTCTTTGAACCATCCGCACAAAATAATTCCACAGAAGCGGGTCGTTCCCATCCATCACCAAGTCCCGGGATGTCATTTTCCTCAGGAGGACCTGTATATATATAGATACCGCCGGAATCCGGGTTTATACTCTTCGAAAATAAATTATTTTTATCCGTTACGATCGAAATAGTGGGGATAGAGAGAAGCGATTCTTGGAGCAGATTTATATACTTTGGATCCTGGGTTATCTGGGGATCCATCTCATAGTCGGCGATGGCGGTCCCTTCTATAGCGGTATAGGGCCCCCATTCGGCAGGATATCCCGGTGGATCATTAGGCTGGTTAATAACATCATCCAGAAATAAATAAGTTGCAGTTGTAATTTTACTGGTCAGCGGACCCGGTTTTACGACTATGGCCCGTAAAACTGTCGTTGTATTTACCATAATAGGTTCGGTATAGAGTATTCCGCTGGATTCGCCAGGTTCACTGCTATCGAGTGTATAAAGTATATCAGCATCATTCAGCTCAGTATGAATCTCAACGATGATGGGTGTATCATAGAAACCATGCAAATGACTGAATGAAGGGGGAAACAACAGTTGACCACTACTGGATTGATTTGGTCCTCCCGGTGTCGGTGAATTCAGAAAAATATAATCTGAATCAAAGTATCCATAAGAGATATCTGCTTGTTGTTCCGGATATGCCGGCAGAAATTCTGTACTTATATTTTGGCCGGAATCCAGCAGCGCCAGATACTCACCACTGCCGGATAATTTAAAACTGGTATGTAATTCCTGTCCTGCTGTATTACGACTTTTTCCGGAAGCAAAGACCATCAGATAAGCATCGGACGCCAGTTCCATCCGCGGAAATATCCATTTCTGCGGATCTTCCAGGTCATCCGTTAATGACCACCCCTGCAAATCGACGCCACTTGCCGTGGGATTATAAATTTCAATCCAATCGGAATATTCTCCATCGGTATCGGTAATAGTGCTGGAATTTAAGGCCATAAATTCATTGATGCGTAAAATTTGAGAATGGAGCACGGCCGGGCTGATGACAATAATCAGAATTAGCCATACTCTGCATTGATTGATATATTTCGATAGAACTAATGAATTAAAAACATGCAAACACATTATTATTCCTTTTGGCCTCTTTACCTTTTCACCCTTTTTCCTTTTGACCTTTACCCGCTTCACTTAATCACAATCATTTTTTTCGATTCTTTAAAATCACCTGCCTGAATCTGATATACATACAGTCCCGAGACCAAACTTGTGGCATTAAAAGCAACCGAATGCCTGCCAGCCGGCATTTTTTGCTGAACCAATGTGGCAACCTGCTGTCCAGAAATAGTGTAGACTTTCAACTGTACAAAACTCTCTACAGCCAGTGTATAATCGATCGTGGTAGTGGGATTGAACGGATTTGGATAATTTTGCGCCAGTGCAAATTCAACGGGAAAATGATTTTCAGATTCAACTGCATCGGCCAGGTTTCCGGTAAATGAAATCGTAGTAATGGAGCGGACCGGTAGATCCAGACTCGTACTTCCGTTATAGCTGCTGCTGACTTCCACGCCCTGTTCTGTTTCCGAGGTTCGGACGACATTGCCATTAGAAACCGCAAAACCTTCAATGTTGAAATTCATCTGTCCGGCTACAGTGGAACTGA
The DNA here is from genome assembly GCA_964430815.1 of uncultured Calditrichota bacterium. GTDB lineage: Bacteria > Calditrichota > Calditrichia > JAJRVZ01 > JAJRVZ01 > CAVZSQ01. The sequence continues at coordinate 3,664 of CAYSHN010000385.1, forward strand.
CATTCAGCACCACTACAGTCAGCATGTTACCTTGCGGACTGATGAAGGCTGAGATCTTAAGATTCGCATCAGCACTGGTAGCTGTCACCCTCTTCCAGTTTATATCAATAAATCTCGAGTACTGGCGGAAAGCCCAGTATTCAGGACGTAATATATATCCATCGTCAGTGGTCCACCCCCCTGAATTCCAGGGATTTTCCAGGCCGATCAGAGGATTTCCCCCCGCGGCATCCCAGATCAATCCCCAGTACAGGTACCCGGAGACATTGCCATGCACCAGGCAGTTATGCATTAACCAGGCGGTGTTAAACCAGCCACCGTAATCGTACTCAGTTTGAAAAATCGGTTTATCGTTATAGCTGGCAGCTATTGCAGAAAGATTTAAAATAAATTGATCAGGATTGGTATTATTGGCTGAACCACCATGATATAAATGATAAGCGTATCCATCGGCATAATCATGATTGAATCGACTGGCATAATTCTGGAAGGTATTATACCCGAT
>CAYSHN010000386.1:0-4142 GCA_964430815.1 uncultured Calditrichota bacterium
ACCGTCGATAAAGCCAGCGGTAACGTTGTAAACTCTACAGCCTCTTTAATCAATGTCAGTCATAATTTCACCGTTAATAGCGGTGGTTTTATCTTGAGTGGTGAGAATCTGGATATCGGTGGAAGCGTTACTATAGGTAGCGCCGGTACGCTAAATATTGCCGGTAATATCGTAAACGTCGCCGGCGGCTGGAGTAATTCCGGTGTGTTATCGGCGACGACCGGTTCTCAGATTATTTTCGACGCTGCATCCGGCTCATACAGTATCGCCGAACCGTCAGTTAATGTATTACAGGCCGTCTCTTTTAACGGAGGAGCTACCTATACTCTGGTAGCTTCCCTTGATGTAAATCAGACTCTGACCATCGGCGCCGGGGCTACCCTGGTGGCCAATGAGCAGGATATTAACGTTGCTGTTAACTGGACGAACTCGGGTACTTTCAACCCGGGTACCGGCGGCATAGTTACCTTTGATGGTACTGCTGCTGCTACCATCAACAACAGCAGCAGTTCATTTTATAATGTCACCCTCAATAAAGGGGCGGTTGCGACCGCCGTTACGGTTGCTGCCGGGGTTAATCTGGATATCAATCACCATTTTTATATTACCGAGGGTACATTTGTCCTTAATAATAGGAACCTTAATGTCGGTGGCAGTATGATCATTGCCGTCAACGGTCGAATGACACCGGGAACGGGCATGGTTACCTTCGATGCCCAGACCGGTGGTCCCTATGTTATTGACGATGGAGTACAAACGAATCCATTAGATGATATGACCATCAATGCTGCATCCGGTGTTGTTTATAATCTTGAAAACAACAGCGACAGCGAAACTCATATCCAGGGCGATATTTATCTTCGCTCGGGTACTCTCGATTTGAATTCACAGACCTTGATGTTTGGTACACCGGAAACTTCAGATTTTGATTCGCTGGTAGTAGATGGAACCCTGATCGTCGGACCCAACTCCATCTTAAAGATTGATGGAGATTGGGATATAACTCATTCGGATTATGTCGTAGTCCGTAGCGGCGGTACATTGCAGGTGGTCGGTTCGGCTGGGAATGAAGCAATCGTTACCAGGCTTGGTGAAGGGGAGAGTGCGGTACGTAAGTGGCGCATGTATGTTAAATCGGGCGGAACCATGAAAGCACGCGATGCTGTCTTCAGACATATGAATGGCACCGATGGTATCTATCTTGAAACCGGTGCAATCCTGGACCCGGTTAATAATTTTACCAATTGTCAGTTTGATCTGTGCAGTGGGCCAACTGGCGCTGGAGGTAGTGCCCGGTATTTGCGGATTGGTGATCTGAGCGGTAATCGAAATTATACGATTTCTAATGTCGGTTTTCTGAACCGTCCCAGGGCAACGAACCCCTACAATGTTGATAAAACTAATGCCGGTAGTGATACGCTCTTCTTCGACAGTGCTTACGGTGTATGGGCCGGGGAAGGTTATGATCTTGATCCGGCGGAAGCATTACCGCTGGACAGTGGTATGGTTGTCTGGCGGAATACTATGCCATTCAGAAGTTGGACCGGAGCTACCAGCACGGCCTGGAATACAGCCACTAACTGGCAGGGCAACCAGGTACCCACCGCCTCAGAAAATGTTTACATTCCTAATGTGGCCAATGATCCAGTGGTAAGTCTTACCGATACCTGCGCTGATTTAACACTGGGTGCCGGTGCTAGTTTAACGATCAACGGTACAGGTACCCTGTATGTCACTGGTGATCTGAGATTTGGCGTCAGCGGTGCTTTTGGACGCATCACCATGGCTACAGGTTCAAACCTGTATGTAGGCGGTGATTATGATAATCAGTACGGTGAGTTGGATGCCATTACAGGATCCACCATAACTTTTAACGGCACTGAAGATCAACAATTTCAACCCGGGACACGGACTCTTGATTATAAAGATTTGCAAAACCTGACCATCAATAAGCCAAGTGCTATAGTGCGCTTGCTGGCAAATATGGATGTCCATGGGAATTTTACTCTCATCTCCGGCGGATTTGATCAATCGGCCAGCCTTGGATATAACATGTATATTGATGGCAGTTATACCAATTCGGGTGGTACATTTATACCTGGCGAGCAAACAGTTTTCTTTAGTGGAACAGCCGGTAATATTAATGGCGGCAGCGGTTCGGGGAGGGAATTCTATCGGGTGGAACTGCAGAGCGGTACCTATACCCTGACTGGTGATCTGGACGTAAACTGGGAACTGCAGATCAATGCCGGAACGACATTGAACGCCAGTTCTTATACCATCTATCTGGCCAGGCTACTGGATAATGACGGATCATTCATTGCTGGTACCGGTACTTTGGAACTTAATGGCACAGAAAGTATTGCCCTGGATGTGATTGCAACAGTAGGTTCTTTCTACAATTTGACAATCAATAAATTAAATAACGGACTGATTAATGTAGGCGGTGCCGGTCCGGTGACTGTCAATGGTAATTTTAATGTAACCAGCGGTATATTTAATTTTGGTGCAACCGATGTCCTGGACGTAGCCGGTAATGTGGTGATCAGTCCTAATGGTACCTTAACCCGGGTGGCTGGTACAACCATCACGGTCGCCGGTGATTGGTTAAACAGCGGTACATTTACCACTACTGCAGGAGGGGTGACTTTTGATGGTGTAAACCAGACCCTTACCGGCGGTTTTTATAATATCACCTGTGCCGGTACCGGAACAAAAACAGCCAGTGGTAGTCTGGATATAAACAACGACATAACTATTAATACAGGGGTTACTTTTAATGGCGATGGCTACAATCATACCATTGGCCATAACTGGATCAATAATGGCAGTTATGTGGCGGGAAGCGGAGGAGCCATTACCTTTGATGGAACAGTGGATCAGAATATTACCACTGGTGGGACGGGAACGGGTAAACCTTTTGAAAATTTTGTGATGAACAATACGGGTGGTGATGCCACGAATAATATAACCTTTACCGGGAATCTGAAAGTAACCGGAAATTTGACTCTGCTTAACGGCGATCTGCGCAATGACCTGAGTAATATAGCTATTAATGTCGCCGGCAATTGGACCATATCCTCACCGGCCAGGTTCTATCCCGGGGCCAGTGCGGCAGTCACATTTGACGGCACTTCCGGAGGTCCCTATACTATCAATAATAATACGGCAGGGGCAGGAACGAATGTCTTTAATTTTTTGACTATCAATGCCGGTGGTGGTGTGACATATCAGTTTGACAACGATCTGGATGTTAACGACGACTTAAATGTGACCAGCGGTATTCTGAATTTGAACAGCCACATCTTGACTTTTGGTGACAGCAATACCGACTCGATCAAGATCAGCGGCGGAACTATGGAGGTTGATGAGAATGCAACCGTGCAGATGTATGCTGCTGATGCCTCAGGTGCAGGGTCGGATGTGGGCGTATTATCTGGTGGTACACTGGCTGTGGTCGGTACGGCCGGGAGTAATGCCACCATAACGCGCTTTACCGGAACCGGAACCACGGACCGTTATTCGTTCATGGTTCAGAGCGGCGGTACAATCCAGGCCCAGTATGCTCTTTTTGAATATATGGATACCAATGGTATTCAGTTAGCAGATGGTGCCATTCTTCACCCCATAGATAATTTCAGTAATGTCAATTTTGATAACGGACCAGCGGGCGGAAGATATCTGAATATCGATGATATTTCCGGCACTAATCAAAATATTACGATTCTTTCTGCTGCTTTCTTAAGCGATCCCGGCAGTAGTGCCTATAATGTAGATAAATCTGCCACTAGCGATTCACTAATCTTTGATCAGGCCACAGGTGTTTTTGCCGGGGCTGCCTATGAAAATGATCCTGGGAATGTAGTCAGCTGGATTAATGCATTTACCGTAAGAAACTGGACCGGTTTGGTTGGGGTCAACTGGATCACACCTGGAAACTGGCAGGGAAATCAGGTCCCTACAGCCAATGAAGATGTGAATATTCCTGGTACGGCTCCCAACATGCCGCAAGTTTCCAATACCCAGGTGGCTCATAGTGTGACCATAGCCAATGGTTCAACTTTAACCGTTAGTACAGCTGATACCCTTGATCTCGGCGGAACGATGCTGGTTAGCAGCGGTGCAACATTAACTTTAACCGG
>CAYSHN010000387.1:0-4142 GCA_964430815.1 uncultured Calditrichota bacterium
CTTTGCAGCAAAACATTACTGTTCTGGGTGGTGCCAGCAATTACCGCCAGGGTAATCTGACTATTTATCCGCAAAAAAAATATCATGGTGGATTAATACATACTTATAATGATCATCGTATAGCAATGAGTTTTGCAGTTGCCGGTACCCGAATCGAAGATGTACGGATCGATTGTCCGGAATGTGTTTCCAAATCATATCCCAATTTTTGGCAGGATTTTACTTTTTATGAGGCATTAGCAGAAGGGGCATAACGGACTGAAAAGAGCAGATACAAGTCCAACTGTGATACGCAAGATACGCATACAGATCGATTCAGTAGATAACCAAATCATCCGTTTGTTGTTTAAACGTTTTCAATTATCAAAGCAAATGGGTATTTTAAAAAATAAAACGGGTACTTCAATTATTAATACCGCTCGAGAAAAACAGATTTTTGAACGTTTACTGCGAAAGACGAAGGGTTCTATACTTGACCACAAACTAATTCTGGGGATCTGGAAAAATATTATAAAGAAATCGTATCAAATACAACGGCAGGTTCCTGATGGCAAAAAAAACCAAACCGATTGAGTTTTCAATTATTGGTGCGGGGCGCTTTGGTATATTTTGGGGCAATCACCTGGCAGCATACTATCCCACCAATTTTTATGATTGTAATCCAAAGGTTATTCAAAAATTATCACCAGCGGCGAAATGGCAAACCCTTAATCAATGCCTGCACAAGGATTACATTTTTTTAACCTTGCCGATCGGTCAGATCCCGGTGTTTCTGAAAAACCATGCCAATCAGATTAAAAAAGGATCGGTTGTGATTGATTGTGCGTCAGTTAAGTTACCCATACTAGCCTGGTTTGAAAAATATATTCCTGCTGGTGTTTATTATATAGCCAGTCACCCACTTTTCGGTCCTGATTCAGCCCGGTCGGGTTTGCAGGATCATCTGCTGGCGCTAATGCCCGGATGTGTTCCGTTGGAACATTATAATTTTTTAGTGCAGTTGTTCACTCGTAAATTACATTTAAATGTACTGAGCATGTCGGCCGACGAGCATGACCGCTTAATGGCTTTTAATTTAAGTTTGGTGCATCACCTGGGCAGGACCTTAAACGAGTTGGGTATTTCTAAATTACCTTTGCGAATGGCTGGTATGAAAAAATTAAGTGAAATCAGTCAAATTGTAATGAATGATTCAGAAGAATTATTCAGGGATTTTTACAAATTTAATCATTATTCCGCCAAATTGAGGGATAACTTTCTATTGGTTTTCGCCAAACAGGGCGGGATTAAACCCAGTAATGCCCGATAATGCCAATAGCACAGATATTAAAACCGGAATTAACGGAAACATCCCGTAACTGCCGGCATATCTTCCTTACCGGTTTCATGGGTAGCGGTAAAACTACTATTGGTAAAAAAATAGCCCGGAGGATAAACCGGCCATTTTATGATTGTGACCAGCAGATCGAAAAACAAACCAATTGTAGTATTCCTGAAATATTTGAGTATGAAGGTGAACAGAAGTTCAGAAAGTATGAACAGCAAATCATAAACAAGTTAGCCGGACATCTTCAACCGGCTGTTATTGCTCTGGGTGGGGGCGCCTTAATGCATAGGCAAAATCTGGAAACTGTAAAACAACATGGACAGTTGATATATCTTAAAAGTCACCCGGATTTGATCTGGCAGCGTATCCGTTTGAACCGGAATCGTCCTCTGCTGATCAGTGGCCAGAAAGTTTTATCGAAAGAAGAATTTGATCAGAAGATATCTGGATTAATGGTGGATCGGGAAAAAGGATACTTATGCGCAGATATGGTTGTTGACTGTGGGCGCAAAAAAGCAGACGAGATTGCTGAATTGATCATTGGCCAATTAAATTTATAAAAATAAAACCAATATTACGCCAATAAAAGTTGAATCCGGAATCATAAAGTAAAAACCATGAACAGCTATAAAAAAATATATGTGGAATTGGGATTACACCGGTATCCGGTGTGTGTGGGAACGGATATTTTTAACTTATTGCCCCGGTTGGTCAGGTCTGGTTCAACTAGCAACCAGCTGGCCATAATCTCGGTTCCTCCGGTGGCAGCTTTATATCTGGATAAAGTCCGATCCGTTTTCGACCATTCCTGGCAGATAACTCAATTGAATGTACCCGATGGGGAGAGCAGTAAATCGGCACCCGTATTGCAGAAAATTTATACCTGGCTCATTAAGCACCGCCTGGAAAGGAATTGTACCATCCTGTCTTTGGGCGGGGGGGTGATCGGTGATCTGGCCGGCTTTGCTGCTGCCAGTTATTTACGTGGTGTGAATTTGATTCATCTACCGACCTCGCTGTTGGCCCAGGTGGATAGCAGTATCGGTGGCAAGGTTGGTATAAATCACCAGGCAGGGAAGAATTTAATCGGCTTTTTTTATCAACCCAAAGCAGTCTTGACCGATATTTCTGTTCTGCAAACACTGCCCCAGGAAGAATATATATGTGGAATCGGTGAAATTTTTAAATATGCCATATTAAATAAAAATCTGTTTGATTATCTCGAAAAAAACCTGTCCCGCTTATTAAATCGCGACCAACGGAAACTATTGCCGGTCATTAAACAATGCATTGAAATTAAGGCAAGAATCGTTGCCGCTGATGAAAAGGAGCAAGGGCTGCGTGATGTCCTGAATCTGGGGCACACCTTCGGACATGCCCTGGAAAGATTTTATGCTTATAAATTTCTCAAGCATGGCCAGGCCGTTTTGTTGGGACTGCATAGTACCCTGCAGGCATCGCAAATGACTGGCCTGATCAAGCCCGCTGATTTGCGCCGGATCGCAGATCTTTTACAACAGATTCCTGTTTCCGTTCCCGCCGGCGTTAGGAATTTTAGTGCATCCAGAGTTGAGTCATTAATCCATACGGATAAAAAAATTCGTGCCGGAAAGATTAATCTGATTCTGATTCAAGAAATTGGTAAAGTTGTCAGGAAACCTGTGGCCGATCGAAATATCCTGCTACGAAGTTTGGAAATAATAAAAAATATTAAATAGGTAATATACCGGTTTTGAAAATCTGTCAAGATAAAAAGTGAATAATATACTGTAGGGAGTGGACATGAGGATATTAATAATTAATGGGCCAAATTTAAATATGCTGGGCCGGCGCCTGCCGGAACATTACGGTAAGGAAACTCTGGAAGCGCTTAACCTTTATATCGCTGATTACTTTAAAAAAATAGAAGTGCAATTTTATCAAAGTAATCAAGAAGGGGAGATCATTGATCAGATCCAATCCGCTGCCGGTAAGAATTTTAAGGGTCTCGTTATTAATCCGGGGGCTTATACCCATTATTCGTATGCCATTCGGGATGCCCTCGAATCATGTGGCTTGCCGGTAGTGGAGGTACATTTATCGAATATTGACGCCCGGGAGGAATTCCGGCGTATTTCTGTAATCAGTCCAGTCTGCTGGGGTACAATTTCAGGTCTGGGCAAATACGGATATATTTTAGCAGTGCAAGCCCTGGCCCATCGATTAGCTAAGAAAGAGAATTAACGATAAAATGACCCTGCACGGTCAGATAAAGAATCTAACCAAACATTCTGCTATTTATACCATCAGCACGGTCATTCAACGGGCTGAAGGATTTATACTTCTTCCGATACTTACTGATACATCCTATCTGGCCACCAAGAGTGAATACGGTGACTACACACTGATTTATACATTTATTGCCTTTATGAATGTGTTTTATCTTTACGGTATCGATGCGGCATTTCTGCGCTATTATTTCCTGGGTCGGCAAACGAAAGAAGATATATATCGCTCGGCAATTCAAATTCTGTCAATCACTTCGCTGGTTAGTTCGGCCGTGGTTTTTCTGCTGGCCGAACCACTTTCATTATGGATTTTTAACGAAAGTAACTATGCTTTTTTTGTAAAAATCGCTGCAGCCATATTATTGGTAGATACCCTGTGTAGTTTACCCTACCTGATTCTACGTGCTGAAGAGCGTTCGGTCTTATTCACGGTAATCCGTCTAGGCAGATTTCTGTTGGAATTACTGTTAGATATTATTTTCGTGGTATTTCTTAAGACCGGGGTAAAGGGGATTTTATACGCCAATTTGTTGGCTGCTCTGGTCAAT
>CAYSHN010000388.1:0-4140 GCA_964430815.1 uncultured Calditrichota bacterium
AAAGCATTCGAGACTTTTGAATTTGATCTCCTGAATGACTTGATCCCGTTTATCGATTCTAATTATCCGGTATTAACAGGCAGGGAAAACCGGGCAATCGCAGGTCTTTCTATGGGCGGCGGTCAAGCACTTAATTTTGGATTGGCTCACCTGGACACGTTTGCCTGGGTAGGTGCATTTTCGGCCGCGCCAAACACAAATGCACCCGCAGAACTTGTTCCAAACCCTGCAGCTACAGCCGACAGCATATTACAACTATGGATTTCATGCGGCACCAACGATGGATTGCTGTACATCAGCCAACAAACACACGACTATCTTGAGAAGTATAATGTTCCGCACATCTATAATTTGGTAGCCGATGCAGGGCACGATTGGACTGTTTGGAAATACGGTCTTTATCACTTTTCCCAGTTTATATTTAAGCAAACGGCCACAGCTGCTGAAGAAAAAAAAGAACTAATTACAACATACGATTTGTCACAAAACTATCCCAACCCTTTCAACCAGGTGACAAACATAAGTTACCAATTGGCAAAAGGCGATTATGTTACTTTAAAGATTTATGACATACTTGGACATGAAATTGCAGCGCTGGTAAATGATTACAAACCACAGGGCAATTATAATATTACGTTTAATGCTTCCAATCTTGCAAGCGGAATTTACATTTACAAAATGCAGGTTGGAAGTTTTTCAGATACAAAAAAATTTATTTTAATGAAATAGAATTAACCTACAGGAAATAAATCATGAAATATTTTACAATTTTTATTTTTTCTTTAGTATACATCAATTGTTTCAGCCAGCAGTATTCAAAGAGTTGGAAAGATCTGAACTATGCGGGCGATACATTGAATTATCACAGATTGGATATTTATCTGCCTGAAGTTGAAAAGCCAACTTATCCAGTGGTGATTTCAGTTTATGGCAGCGCGTGGTTAGGCAATGACTTGAAAGGAATTGATCTTAACACTTTAGGCAAATCCTTGCTTGATGCTGGTTTTGCTGTGGTTACTCCTAACCACCGTTCGAGTATAGATGCAAAATTCCCCGCACAAATACAGGATATTAAAGCCGTTATAAGGTTTATCCGGGCTACTGCCAAGGAATATCAAATCGATACTTCTTTTATTGGGATAACCGGAAGCTCGTCTGGCGGACACCTTGCTGCCCTGGCCGGGACCTCCGGATCTGTCAAGCAATATACCGTTGGCTCAACAACCATCGACCTGGAAGGCGATATCGGCCAATTTACAGCCTACAGCAGCTCGGTGGATGCAGTAGTCGACTGGTTTGGACCTACGGATTTCCTGGTAATGGACTCCTGCGGAAGCGATCTTGTTCATGATGCTGCCAATTCTCCTGAATCAAGCCTCATTGGCGGACCCATTCAAGACAACAAGGATAAATGTGCCCTGGCCAATCCCATCACTTATATAGATGCAAACGATCCTCCCTTTCTTATTTTGCATGGCGATGCCGATCCGTTAGTGCCCTATTGCCAAAGTGAACTGCTCTATAACGCCCTGCAGAAGCAGAAAATACCGGGTCAATTTGTTCTTGTTCCCGATGCCCAACATGGCCCCGGTTTATTTGTGGAACAGTATTTGAAAATGATGACCGATTTTTTCATAATGGAATCTGAGATAACCAGGATCGGTACCGGAGACAGGACCACTCCGCCCAAGTTTTTATTCCCCCGTAATTATCCAAATCCATTTAATACAGCAACATTAATCAGATTTTATTTACCTTCGCCTGAACACGTTACCGTCAAAGTCTTTAACATTGCCGGTCAGGCAATTGAAACATTAATGCATGGAGTAGTACCTGCAGGGCAGCATGAGCTTCATTGGTCAGCAGAAAACCTGGCCAGCAGCGTATATATTTATTCTTTGCAGGCCGGTAAGTTTCACGGTGCGTATAAAATGGTTTTCCAAAAATAGAATTGAATGAAAGAAATCAAATACAAGAATTCTGAATAATCAATATTAAGGACACTTTATAATGCGAATCCCTGGTTTTGTTTTATTCATAGCAGTTCCTCTTATGATAATTGTCACAAACAATTTGTTCGCTCAAAATCCGATTATTACGGATCAGTTTACAGCAGATCCTGCAGCCAGAGTTTTTGCAGGCAGGGTTTATGTTTATCCTTCACATGATATTCTCCCCGGCCAAGGGCGAGACCGTGCCGGATGGTTTTGTATGGAGGACTATCACGTTTTCTCATCAGCAGACCTTAGCGACTGGACCGACCATGGCGTAATCGTAAGTCAGGACAAAGTTGCCTGGGTTAAATCGAACTCATACAGCATGTGGGCTCCTGATTGTATCGAGAAGAACGGCAAGTATTATTTTTATTTCCCGGCTCCGGCTGCAGATACTACATACGGGAAAGGTTTTTCCATCGGGGTCGCTGTGGCAGATAAACCTAATGGCCCCTTCATTCCGCAGTACCAGCCCATTAAAAATGTTCGCGGTATAGATCCGAATCCGTTCATCGATAAAGACGGACAGGCGTATTTATATTGGGCGGCGAGAAATATATATGTTGCAAAACTCAAAGAAGATATGCTGGAATTTGCAACTGAACCGCAGGTAATTCAAGGGCTGCCCGAAGCAGGACTAAAAGAAGGTCCCTGTTTGTTCGAACGGAATGGTATATATTACCTGACTTATCCGCACGTACAGAATAGCGCGGAAAGATTGGAATATGCAATTGCCGATAATCCCATGGGAACTTTTAAGGTTACTGGGGTGATAATGGATGAAACCCCTGACTGCTGGACTAACCAGCAGTCAATTGTCGAGTTTAAAAATCAATGGTACCTGTTTTATCATTATAATGATTTATCTCCGAGTTTTGATAAGAACAGATCGGTAAGGATTGATAGTTTGTTCTTCAACGCAGATGGTACGATTAAAAAGGTAATTCCTTCATTACGCGGTGTGGGCATAACACAAGCCGCCGGTAAAATACAGATAGACAGATATAGTCGCATCAGCGAAAAAGGTGCATCGATAGATTTTCTCGATTCACTCAATAAATTTGAAGGCTGGAAGACAATACTGGACACCGGGAAGGCGTGGATACAATACAATGGTGTCGATTTCAAAAGTAAAAAGTATTCATCGATAAATGTGAGGGCCCGGTCAAAAACGGGGGGTGTCTTACAAATAAGATTATCTAATGCCGAAGGTCCTGTAATTGCTCAGGTGGAAATTCCTGAAGGCAATCAATGGAATGCTATTAAAGCGCCTTTATCCGGATTGAAAGCGGACGTGCAAAATCTGGTTGTATCGTTAAAAGATGATAAACATGTTGAAATTGATTGGATAACATTTAAATAAATAAATACTTTTACATAAAAAATATTAGAACTGATCGCCATCCCTTTTTAAGGAGCCTAAAATGAAAAGTATAAACATTAAATCAATAAGTTCAATAGTGATTCTGTTGCTTTTAAATTTATCTTCAGTCTATTCGCAAAACATTGCCATTGATGCCGGCAGTAAGCAAACCATCAATTGGGAGGAGACGCACGCTGCAAAATTGCAGGGAAGCGTATCTTCAAACAAAATAAAAGTTGAATGGAGCTGCCCGCAAAGTCCGGCTGTTATTTTTAAAAATGTCTCCGATCCGTGTACAGAAGTTACCTTTCCCCGTCCCGGCTATTTTTTATTGATACTATCCGGTAAGAGCAGAGGTGCTGAAAGCACAAGCAGCACTGTAATTGTAAATGTTTTTAAACCGAATTCATATAAAGAAAGGCTTTCCGATTTGATTCACTTGATGACAGTTGATGAAAAGATCAAGCAGTTAACCAATCAATCCAATGCGATTCCCCGTTTGGGTATTCCCAGTTACAACTATTGGAATGAGGCATTACATGGTGTACTTGCCAGCAAGGTCACATCTTTCCCTCAAGCGGTTGCCTTAGGTTCAACCTGGGATCCTGATCTCGTCTACCGCGTGGCTGCAGCCATTTCCGATGAAGCCCGCATTAAAAATGTTTTAGAGGGCAAAGGTTTGACCTACTGGAGTCCTACGATAAATATTGCGCGTGATCCACGCTGGGGACGTAATGAAGAATCCTATAGTGAAGATCCCTATCTCCTGTCGCGTATGGGCGT
>CAYSHN010000389.1:0-4122 GCA_964430815.1 uncultured Calditrichota bacterium
TACGATTCAACCACTTTTAAGCAACGACGTGATGATCTGACCGCAGGCATATCAGCCAACTCTTTTGTGCTGGTCACCACCAATGACCAATATACGCGTAATGGAGATATTAATTATGATTTCCGGGCAGCGTCCACTTTTTTTTACCTTACCGGTTTTGAGGAACCGAACGCCATAGCTATTATTAAACACAGTGCTTTCGATTTGAACGCTTCTGACTTAATTATGTTTGTGGAACAGCGTAATCCTAATCAGCTTCAGTGGTTTGGGTCCGTTTATGGACCTGCAGGGGCCATGGAGTATTTTGGTGCCGATACAGCATATGAATTCGGAAGATTTGGATCCTTTATGAGTTCTTTTTTAAGTGAGGGAATTTATCAAAATGCATATGCAAATCTGGAAAGCAATCAAAGTGTGGCCGATTCCTTTTATAAGTCAGCAGGTGATTTGGTTACAGTTTATGATGTAGATGAAATTGTTAATTTTCTGAGGGTGATTAAGTCTACTATCGAGATCACTTCAATTCAAAAAGCTGTTGATGTATCCGTCCAGGCCATGTCTGAAGCCATTCAGACAATCGAACCGGGAATGTATGAATATGAAGTTCAGGCCAAACTTGAATATTTCGTGCAGTTAAACGGCTGTCCGCGGACGGCTTTCCCGACCATTGTGGCCTCTGGTCCAAATATCAATATAATACACTATCAGGACAATATTAGGAAGATGCAGGCAGGCGATCTGGTTATGATCGATTTTGGTGCGGAGTACAGTTACTATGCTGCTGATTTAACCCGTACTGTCCCCGTCGGTGGAAAATTTTCGCAGAAACAGGTAACTATTTATACGATCGTACTGGAAGCCTATCAGGCGGTCAGGCAGGCTGCCGGACCGGGTGTCAGTTATTATTATTTGTATAATCTGTCCCGTGATATTATTCTGGACCGGCTTATTGCGGCTGGAATCATCACAGGTGATAAAGCGACCATGATATCTTCGGGCACTTACCGGCAGTATATCCCTGCGGGTTTGGGTCATTGTGTCGGCCTGGATGTTCATGATCCATTTCCGCAGGAAGAAAATGGGGATCGGATTTTGAAAGCGAATATGATTTTCGCTATAGAACCGCACATCTATTTATCTGCAAATGACCTGACCATTGACCCGGATTATTGGAACATCAGCGCACGGATAGAGGATGTCATTTTAATTACGAATTACGGAAACGAAGTTTTAAGTCAGGATCTGCCGGTGGAAATCGAGAAAATTGAACAGTTAATGAGGTGATAACATTTACTGCTGAATAAACCGCAGATGAACGCAGATAAAAAGGTTAAAAGATAAAAAGGCTAAGAGGTCAAGAGGTTTGAGATGAAATCCTTTTAACCTTTTCGCCTCTTAACCTGTGTATCTGCGTTTATAAATACAATAGGAGTTGTTAATGTCGGAATCACGGTATTACCATATCAGTACAGCCGGGAAACTTGTTCCATTGGCGACCCTGGCTGAAGTTATCGCTGCGGCCAGGGAAGAAGGGTACGTTTGGCTGGATTATTATCAGCCAACTAAGGAAAAACTCTCAGAGCTGATCGAGCCCTTTGGACTTCATCCGCTTTCTATCGAAGATTGTGTCGATGAAATTCAGATTCCTAAAATCGATGATTATCCCGGTTATACGTTTATGCTCTTCAATACTTTCCGCTATTCCTACAAAGTGCTCACGATCAGGGAAGTGGATCTCTTCATCGGTGCCCACTTTCTGATTACGGTCAATATCCGCGGTTCAGCAGATGCTGATGCTTTGAAAAGTATTGAACCCCTGGTGGCACTTGCTCCCGGGACTATCAGGTCGGGTCCGGCTTTTCTTTTGCATGTTATCCTCGATCAGATCGTTGATCAGAAATTTTCCGCCATCGAAACGTTGGAAGACGAGTTGGATCTGGCCGAGGAGGAAATCCTGTCCGATCTACCGAATTTTAAACCGGCCACGCTGCTGCATCTGCGCCGGGACTTGTTCGCCCTGCGCAAGAGTCTCTTCCACGAGCGGGAGATTCTGGTGAAAATCAGCCGCAAGGACTGTCCCTTTATCCCTAAGAAAGCGCTCCTGCTCTATCGTGACATTTACGATCATCTGACCATATTTTTCGAACTGACCGAAACATCGCGCGACGTGGTCACCAGTCTGATGGAAATGTATTTGTCCATGTTGAACAACCAGATGGCCCAGACTGCCAACCGGACCAACCTGACCGTCAGGCGTTTAACATTTATCACTACGATTTTCATGCCGCTGACGCTGTTAGCCGGAATCGGTGGCATGTCGGAATGGTCGATGATGACCGGTCAGGGGAATTGGCGGCTGGCTTACCCGCTCTTCATACTGGTGATGGTCATTCTGGCGATTGTCAATTACTTTTTCTTAATATGGTTGGAGAAAAAAGACCGCAAAGTTGACCAGCAGGCATAATCACAGACATTCCGCGCAGATTTTGAATATTTTTTGTTTAGTCTCCGTGGAACTCTGTGCTTTCTCAGTGTCTCTCCGTGTAATTTTTTATTTCACGGAGACCTTCGACACGAAGAAACACGAAGTAAGATATTACTTAATTTATATCTGCGTTTATCTGTGTCCATCTGCGGTTAAATAAAGCCGGCGAACAAATCGCTGGCTTCCATGTGCTCCCAAGGCGGCGGCGCTAAGTAATCATTGTAACTGCTAATACTACCTGTCAATAGCGGCGATCATTCGCCGGGAATATTTTACACTTCAAATACATTATTCATATTATATATGTACAACGACTACGTAGTAAAATATGATTTTTTGACAATAAAAATTCTTGTTGCCAGCGGAAGAAATAATTAGCTCCAGGAAACTTGAGTAAAATTTTAGATGAGTTTTAATGTTGTTATAAGGTGAAAAGTGAATTGACTCCACTCAATAATATGTTGGACGGACGAAGTTATCCGTTCAACTCGCAAGATCGGAGAACCTGATGGCAGAACTTACTTTGACGACTTTCCTGACGCTTGACGGCGTTATGCAGGCACCTGGCGGTCCGGGCGAGGATACGACGGGGAATTTCCTATATGGCGGTTGGCTCGTTCCTCATGCCGACGAGGACATGGGCAGGACTATGGTCGAAATTTTCTCGAAGGCGGAGATATTCCTGCTCAGGCGAACCGGTTCAAGTGAATATGCTTAAACATGACAATTACTGAAAGGATCAGAACAATGAGAGTGAAAACAACACAAGGGCATGAGATAGATCTGAAGCAGGACATCTTCGATGGTCTGAAAATGCGTTTACGGGGGCCAGTATTTGTGCCTGGTGACGCAGGCTATGAGGAGTCCCGAACCGTGTGGAATGCCATGATCGAACGTCGTCCTGCGGCTGTTGTGCGCTGCCTCGGCAATGCCGATGTGATCGCCTGCGTCCAGTTCGCGCGCGAAAATGATATCCTGCTCTGCATCAAAGGGGGAGGACACAACATCGCGGGCCTGGCCACGGCCGACGGCGCGCTTATGCTCGATATGTCACTCATGCGCGGTGTATGGGTGGATCCGCAGAGAAAGGTCGCCCACGCGCAGGCAGGTTGTTTGCTTGGTGATGTGGATCGTGAAACGCAGGTGCACGGGCTCGCTGCCGTACTTGGTTTCGTGTCGCTCACGGGTGTTGCGGGACTTACTCTCGGTGGCGGATTCGGTTACCTGACCAGGCGTTGGGGTTGGACGACAGACAATGTAACCGGAATGGAAGTAGTGACTGCCAACGCGCAACTGGTACGGGCAAGCAATGATGAGAATGCTGATCTATTCTGGGGATTGCGGGGTGGCGGCGGGAACTTCGGCGTTGTGACTGGTATCGAATATATGCTTCATCCTGTCGGTCCTGAGGTTGTCGGTGGAATTGTTGCCTGGCCTGCCAGCGAGGCGCCAAAGGTGCTTGAGTTGTACCGTACATTTACTGAGAAGTCCCCGCTTGAACTTACACTTGCCCTGCTAATGCGCCCCGCACCTCCTGCACCATGGCTGCCCAAAGATATGCATGGGAAGCCGATCGTGGCTTTACTTGCTTGCTACAGCGGAGATCCCAACGAGGGGGAGAAGATTGTTGCTCCCAT
>CAYSHN010000390.1:0-4120 GCA_964430815.1 uncultured Calditrichota bacterium
AGTTTAAATAAATTCAAAAGGAGGCCTTTATGGCTAAACTATTCTTTACGTTATTTTTCACATGTCTCATTGGTGCTTCCATGCTAATGGCGCAAATTCAATTTCAAACGGATACTGTCAAAACATCAACCGGTAATATCGATATTACCTTTATCGGGCATGGAACATTGATGCTTCAGTACAAAAACCTGGTTATCCACGTCGATCCCGTGGGTCAATATGCCAATTATGCTTATCTTCCCAAAGCCGATGTCATTCTGATCACCCATCATCATGGGGATCATCTGGATAAAACTGCCGTGGCTACTATTAAGAAACCGACAACCGATATAATCCTGACTGCAACCTGTGCTGAAGAAATCAAATCAGGAATCATTTTAAAAAACGGAGAAAGTAAAGTTGTACAGGGAATTAATGTGGAAGCAGTTCCGGCTTACAATCTGGTTCATAAAAGGGCTAACGGTGAACCTTATCATCCCCGTGGCATTGGTAATGGCTATGTAATAACTCTGGGTAGTAAGAAAATCTATATTGCCGGTGATACGGAGAATATACCGGAAATGAAGAAGCTGGTAGGTATCGATATTGCCTTTTTGCCGATGAATCTTCCGTATACCATGTCGCCGGTAATGGTGGCTCAGGCAGTCAAGATGTTCAACCCTAAAGTTTTATATCCCTACCATTTCGGTGACACCGATGTCCGTGAACTGGTTGATTTATTGAAAGATAAGAAAGATCTAGTTATCCTGATCAGAAAGCTAAATTAAAGAAACCTCGGTCCGATGAAAAAACTTGAGCAAAGTGTGCTGCAATCGCTTGACGGCAGCCAGGATGCCGGAATCTATCTTTATTTAACTTATTTACTGCAGGATCTGTGGGAATTAGGAACACCGGCAAAGGGAATTATCGACCTGATTATAAAACATAACCTGCACCGGCAGGGGAAAATCAGCGTTTTAGACCTGGGTTGCGGTAAGGGAGCTGTGGTGGTTAATCTGGCTAAAGAATTCGGATTCAGATGCCGTGGTATCGACGGTATGCCGGAGTTTATCGCTGAGGCAGTCCGGTGGGCGAAAAAATACGGGGTACAACCCTATGCCGGTTCGAAGCCGGAGATATCAGGAAAATTAGGCCGGATACAGAATCTTATGATTTAGTTATTCTGGGATCAGTTAGCTGGGTTTTTGGAAGTCCGCAGTATACATTACATGCCTTAGCTAAGTTTCTAAAATTAGACGGGCATATTATAGTGGCTGATTCTTATCTCCCGGATGGCAGTGCCTTCAAGCATCCACAGTACTTCCAGCGTCAGGAGATCGTCGGTGCGATCCAGTAAACCGGTCTGAAAATCAAAGATGAAAATTTCGATGATCCGTCGGTGCTGGTGGACGAAAATGATAAAATGTATGAGCGGATTGAATCCCGGGTTCGGGAATTAGCCAGCCGGTATCCGCAAAAAAAGGAACTGTTCGAAGGGTACCTGCGCGCGCAGCTGAGTTAAATAGATGTGCTGGAGAAGGAAGTTACCGGCGTAACCTGGTTATTACAAAAATCTTAAGTCTTTTGGGGATTACATACGTATATAGATAAACAACCTGTCTGTTATAGAGAAAAAGTTAGTTCTAATATAAGTGAGGAGCTAAAGATATGAAGCAGTTACCGAAAGTATTTATCTTAATTGCATGTGTCTATTCTCAAATCATGGCTCAGGAAACCGACTTAAAAAAAGTCTACACCGATGTAACCACTCAGATCAATTCAGCCTTACTCACCAGAAAAGGTGCCTTTGAATTAACAGGTTCGGTATTCTATGAGCGCTTCAAGGAAAAATATGATGATTATTTTAGGAACACAGAATTTATTACAGAAACATTTCAAGTTGATGCTGGATTAGGCCATTTTTTCTTCAATAATATATCGCTGGGGGTACTGCTTTCCTACTTCAATATGAAACAGTCCTTTACCGAGAGGAGCATTGAACAAACAATGGTGGGTCCGGCAATCAAACTATATTTCGGAGAAAAGAGGTGGCGGCCTTATTTATCTGCCGATTACCTTTTCTTGACTGGTGATTCCTGGGATGGGGGAGAAGCGGATTTTGGGGCAGGGCTTTTATATCATGCAACAGGTAATTTTGCCCTTAGTTTACAAATCAAATATGGAATTCTTTTTGCAGATGAAGATCATCTAGAAGGATTAAACAGATTGTTTGTAGGAATTGGGATCGTTAATTTTATTTTGTAATATTTGGCCGAATGGGCAGTAGTATGGATACCTGACTGTCTGAAAAATATGCTTTCTTGTCCGGAATGTTCCATCAAGGATTCGGGTTTTAGTTGATATTATGGCCAGTGAATATGTCAAGGTAGATTGGATCAGGGATAAAGTTTTTCTATTAAAAGATCGTCACGATTTTCCGATTGTCATGACCCAGCCCCAGGGGGTGAACGGTGCCGATCTGCTGCCGTTAAGCCTGGCCGGCTGTTCAGCCTGGGATGTGGTAGACATCATTCAAAAACAACATCAGCAATTAACAGGATTGCAGGTTCTGGTAGAGAGTGAACGGGAGGAAATTCCACCCTGGCGATTCAAGAAAATTCATCTGCACTATAAGTTTTCAGGGTACCAACTGAATAAACATCAGATCGAACATGCCATCGAGTTAAGCAATACCAAATATTGTTCGATCTATGCGGCACTACAAAATGCTGTGGAACTCAGCAGCGATTTTGAAATCAGCTCAAACGAGCAGGAAGAGTAAGGAAGAGATCCAATGTCCGGATTCGCTTCAGGTCTGAAAAAGGCAGTTCAGTTTAAAATTGCTAATTTATTGATTTTAAATGCTCTCTGATCTTAAAGTAAATTTGTTCATAGCGGCTTTGTAATTCAGGGCTGAACTCTTCACCAAAGACTTTATCTTCCCTTATTTCAATAGCGATGATCTGGATCTCTTCAGGGATTGGGATATTTATATGTTTGCCTAATTCCAACGCCTGCAGGAAAGAGATATCGTGTAAATTTGACAAATGTAATGTTTCCTTAAAATCCTGAGGTGTAAAGAAGTACACATCCCCTACCTGACCCTGGCCCGTATTAATTGCATCGATTAATATTACTCTTTGGTAACCTCGGATCAATTCAACTAATTCCAATCCGCCCAGGCTGGCCGACTGATAGTCGAAGGCACTTGCTGGAAATTCTTTGGCCAGCCGGCTGACGATTTTAGGGCCGATACCGTCATCTTTAAGGATTTCATTACCAATGCCCAGAATTAATGTTGTGTTTTTCAATTAACTATCCCTTAAATAAACAGGGGCGAGAATTACCCGCCCCTGTTTACTAACTACTTGCTTTTAATAGAATTATTCATCGTTTTATAGTTTGAATTATAGTCCCTGTTGAATCATGTATATTTACTATCAGGGGCATGGTCCCCGGTAAACTATGGGTGGCACAGGAAAAACAGGGGTCATAGGCCCGGAAAGCCATTTCCACCATATTAAGTATACCTTCGGTTACTACAGTCCCTTTTTGTATCAATCCTTGAGCTGCTTTTTTAAGCGACATACAAATAGCAGCGTTATTATTGGTTGTTCCTACAATGATATTAGCTTTGGTGATGATACCTTTTTCATCTGTCCAGTAATGATGGGTCAGGGTACCGCGTTGAGCCTCAACGATTCCCACACCTTCGCTGGGCTTCTTATCCAGTTTGACGCGTAAATCGGTCGAAGTAATGGATTTATCTTTGGCCAGTTCTAAACATCTCTCAGCCGCATAGAGGAGTTCGATCAAGCGAGCCCAGTGCATGGCCAGAGTGGCATGTACAGGTTTACCACCCAGAGTCGAGTACATCCTTTCATATTCGGTTTGAGCCAGGGGGGTGGCCATACCGTCAGCAGCATTCAATCGCGAAAGAGGTGTGGCATGATAAACCCCGGAATCCTGGCCGTCTACAAATCCTTTCCAGCCGATCTGCCTTAGATACGGAAATTTCAGATAACTCCATGGTTCAACCCGTTCGGCTACGTACTTTTGATATTCCCGGGGGGTATATTTACAATGCTCTTTACCATTTGTATCCACCACCCGCACTTTACCGACATAAAAATTGACTTTG
>CAYSHN010000391.1:0-4117 GCA_964430815.1 uncultured Calditrichota bacterium
CATGAAATGTCACAAGAGAATAATATTGGATTCGAAATTGGAACTTTGGTCTATCATGAAACATTTGGCAAAGGAAAGGTAGTCGGCATTGAGGGGCATGGCGAGAAAATGAAAATTTCGGTTAACTTTGAGGGTAATATAAATAAAAAATTAATTGCCCAATATGCAAATCTAACTCCTGTGGAAACTGATGAGTAACCTATGAAATTATTTAAATACCAATATATTATAATCCCGTTGATTGTATTGATATCAGACATTTCGATGCTTTCTGCCCAGGTGAATTCAGAAAGTGATGATTTCTCATATGCTCTGAAATTATTCGATGAACAGTTTTACGAATTGGCAGCTAAACAATTCTCCCGGTTTACCAACCGTTATCCGAATAGTGCCCGGGTGGCTGAGGCGGCCTATTATACCGGATTAAGCCTCTATAACCTCAAAGATTATTCCAACGCCCGGGTGGAATTTCAAGGCGTGGCAGTCAATTATCCCAGTAGTTCCCGGGCTGCCGATAGTTGGTACATGATGGGCGAATGCTACACACTGCTGGGTAAACATGAAGAAGCGGCCAAGTCCTATGAAATGGTGAAAAATCTGCAACCAGACCATGCGGTTGCTGCCAAGAGTATTCTGCATGCCGGCGAAGCTTATCAACAGTTACATGAATTGGATAAGGCAGAGCAACTTTACATTTTAATTCAGAACCGCTATATAGAATCTCCGGAATATTTTTCTGCTGTGCTGGATCATGGAACGCTATTCATCCAGAAGGGTGAACGTGGCAAAGCTATTGAAAAAATGAATAAAGTACTGGATAGTAATTGCAGCGATCAATTAAAAGCACAGGCGCTCTATTCGCTGGGTGAAATGGACCAGGCCAGTGGTTATTTGACTAGTGCTGTTGAGTACTACCAGAAGATCACTGATCGCTATACCAAGAGTCCGGTTTATCAGTCTACGGCCTTAGCACTCTCGCAAGTTTATCTGGTGCAAAACCGCTACAGTGACGCCCAGAAAGTCCTCAATCAGGGTCTTAATTCAAATCCGCCGCCAGCGATGAAAGCACAATTGCAGGAGAAGTTAGGCGATGCTTATTATCTGGCCAAACAGTTCGGTCTGGCCTTAAAAGCCTATGATCAGAGTGCGGAAGATAAAAAGGAAACAAGTTATGTAGTACGACGGTTGAAAGGTGCTCTATGCTGGTCCAATCAAAAAAATCTGCAAAAAGGCATTGAGTATCTCGAAGATCTGCTCGCCGATTCCAGTTATTATAGCTACTTTGGATTTAAAGAAACCAAGCAATTATTTTTCGAATGGTTGTTAAATCTCAATAAATACGAACAGGGGATAGCTGCCCTGAATTATCTTAAGCCGACAGGGCATTTTAACCGACAGGATAAGATTATTTTAATTGCTTTCTATAAGTGTAGAAATGATTGGCTGTCCATAATCCGCGATATCGAACCTGATTTATATTCCGAAGAAAAATTTGCTGAGAAGGACGATCTACTTTATGAATATGCACTCGCCTGTGAAAAACTGTCACGATATCCGGAAAGTGCCAGGATTTATCGGGAAATAGTGGAAAAGTATGCTAGCAGTGATTTTCTACTGCAGGCTCAACAGAATTTAACCTATTTAGAAAAGTATAAACTCGTCGATCAGAGTGTTGGATTCAGCAATTTGGCAGTGTTACTGGGTAATGTGATAAACAAACAGGAAAATAGTAAACTGCAGATACAATTAGGAAAATTATTTGAGAATCTGAAAGATTATGAAAGCGCTTTAATCCAGTTTCAAAATGCATTGAATACTGCTGACAGTCAGTCTGTACGAACTGATGTGCTGCATCAGATTGGTCTTACCTACTGGCACCTGGCTGATCGCAGGGAAAATAGCTCAGCCGAAACTGAATCCTATCTGAAAAAGGCAAAGGAGAATCTAAGTGAGGCGATGAGTAATGTCAGCGCTGCCAGTCAACCGGATCAATTAGCCTCAGATTTTGTACAGATAGGAATTGTTGTCGAAAAATCGCCACGGCGCAAACAAATTGGTTATCTGGAAACTCTGGTTGAAAAATATAAAACCAGTAAAAATCGTGAGATCTGGTATTCGCAACTCGCCGGGCTGTATGCCCAGAGTGACTCCACCCTGGCAGCCGCTTATAAAACCTACGACCTGCTTTGCAACCAGTACAGTGCCAGTCAGAATTATCCCGATTATCTTTATAACCGGGCTATAGTAAGTCAAAAATTAAAGACCGGCAATGCTGCGGATGATTACCGGCGTATTATCAGCTCCTATCCCAATTCCAGCACTGCTGCCCGGGCTTTACATGAACTGGGTTTGATTTATATGGAAAAGGACAGTTATAAGGAGGCGGGACAGTTATTCAGTAAATTGCGGGATGATTATTATTATACCAAACAGGCAGAGATGGATCAATTATTGATTGCCGATACCTACTTATTTTCAGGACAATATGACGCAGCCATCGGATTTTATAAAAATCAGTTAATGACCAAGGCGATTGATGATGTCGTATTAAATCGTGAATTTGTATCGCCAGCGCAAAAATCGATTCTATATAAACTGGGCCGTGCTTATTCTGCTCTGAAAAAGTGGGATGATGCTCAAAAATATTTAGCTACTTATCTGGCCTGGGATCCACAGGGACCATATACGGATGCCGCTTATTTTCTGCTTGGCGAAATTTATCTTACTCTCAATGATCCTCCCAGCGCCATCACCAGTTTTAGTAAAGTTTCCGCCTCCGATGAAGAACGCTATCGACAGGCCTTAATTTACATTGCTCAGACTTATCTGAGCACTGGTAAATATGAATTAGCGGCTCAGAACTATGCTACACTGCAAAAATTAGTCACGGGCAAACCTGAAGAAATAAATATTGCGTCCAGATATATCATTGCCTTAATCAGAGACGGGAAGAAACAGCAGGCTGAAACTGCAATCAGTGCATATAATAAAAAATTTAAAGCAGCGCCAAATACCCTGGCTGAATTCCAATATGAATTCGGGGAGTATTATCGACAACATAATAACTACGATGCAGCCGTAAAATATTATAAAAGCGTTAAAGATAAATATTCCAAAACCAGTTATGTAGATGACGCTGACTACGCGCTGGCTTTAACTTATCTGACTTTAAACCGGCATGAGGCTGCTCTGGGTATATTAACTCAATTCGCGAATCTATATCCCAACAGTGATAATCTGGGTGCAGTTTTAAATACAATGGGTAACATCTACTTTCGCTCTGAAAAATATGAGAGTGCTTTGTCCAGTTTTAAAAGTGCCCTGGAAAAACCATTAAATGCTGATCTCAAGCCTCAAGTGATGAGTAACTTGATTAAAGCCTATACTTTTGTTAATTTTTGGGATGCGGCTTTAGCACTGACCCGGGATTACATTCGCGATTATCCTCAGGCTAATGACCTGGTTGATAAGAAGATACTGATGGGTAGAGCCTATATTCAACTGGGGCAAGTGGAACAAGCTGTCGATTTGTTAAAAGAAACGAAATTACTGGCGGACAGTGAACAGGAACCGGAAATTCAATTTTATATCGGGGAGGCCTATTTTCAGGCGGGGCAATATGAATCAGCCATTACCGAATTTGTCAAAATACCTTTCCTCTCCCGTAAAACCAAATTACAATGGGAAGCCAGTGCTTTATATTATTCCGGACAGTCTTATGAGAAATTAGGCCGCAATGATGAAGCAATCCGTATGTACGAAGAGATTATCAAGCGGCCGGGAATTGACGTAGTCCTTAAAAAAGAAGCGCAAAAACGAATAGAACAGATAAAATAATAATCAATTTCTCCCCAGGAGGAGTCATGAAATATTTAAAAGTTGTCGTCATCTGCCTGCTAATGATTATGATTGCAGCCTGTGGTAAAGCAAAGAAGGGTGAAACCATATCCCGTGAGGCTCTGGAAAAAGAATCCAATGCCCGTATCGTGGAACTGCGTAAGCATATTGAAGAAGAACCAAATAAGATGGAATGGAGGTATCAATTAGCTAAAGAATATGAGCAGATCGGCCGGAATATGGAAGCCCTGCAAGCCTATGAAGAAGCTCTGCAAATCAA
>CAYSHN010000392.1:0-4111 GCA_964430815.1 uncultured Calditrichota bacterium
CCCTTCCCAGTGAACTTCATTGCCACCAATCACCGTCGGATCGAATCCGGTAAATTCAGATACGTTATACTGGCTGATATAGTAGTCGGGCATGCGGGTTACTATTGGGTGATCCTTGCTTCCTGGGAAATCTGTTTGGGCCAGAGCAATCCCCACAGTCAAAAAAGAAATAAATAGAACGCTGGGCAAGATGTAACCGATTCTTTTCATCATTTTTTTCCTCCTTGTGTTACTTACTAATTTATTGCAGTTAACAGTTCTGGTAACCGTAACCGGTAAATTGCAGATTAAGAATTCATAATATCGTATTTTGTTATAGGTTATTCTCAAATTCATACATAAAATTTATAGTTGTATTTATAATATTTAATGGTTTTTCCGAAGACTTTCTACCGATTAGATTAATCATCGCATATTGGGAAGATAATGTACTTGATAAGTTTTTATAGAAACCATAATCCACTTCAATTCCAATCTGGTATGTTTGTGAAACTGAGAATTTGCTTAGAATGAAAAAGATTAAACTAATTTTATGCATTTTTTGTGATTTCTCCTATAATATTAAACTAAAGAGAAATCATGTTAATAATATTTTAAAAGCATATAACGCAAAAATCAGCCGCGAATGGAACGAGTCGGCTGGATTGTTTCGTTAGGCAATGGTTTGTGGAATTGTCGATACCCCTGTCAGCAACTGCCTTCATCCCCCTTATCAGTTCCCCTACCCGGATATCTGTATGGCAAGCATGGACATTGAACCACCATCAAACCCTTCAATGGGGAAACTTATGACCTCGCCTTTTCTCCGCGAGCCAAGCACATAGAGAAAAGGAAGATAGTGGTCAGGTGTCGGAACAGAGCGCTGCGCGTCAGTCCCAAGGGCCGGGTAATCGATAAGTTGAGTGTCCTTCCCGGCCTGAAGCAGACTCCGGACCTTTTCTTCAAATCTTGAGGCCCAGTCGAAAGCGCTTACCTCAGGCTGATCCCACTGGTAGGTTATAAGGTTGTGAACGAGATTTCCGCTCCCCAAAATCAGAATCCCCTCATTCCGTAACGGCGCCAGCAATTTTCCGATTTCATAATGGAATGTAAGCTGTTGCGTGCGGTCAATAGAAAGCTGCACCACTGGAATATCGGCCTTGGGAAAGATATGATACAGGACCGACCAGGCGCCGTGGTCAAGCCCCCACTCCTCGTCAAACCGTACAGGAAGCGGAGCTAGCAAATCCTGTACCCTTGCAGCCAGCGCAGGATCACCCGGTGCCGGATACTGCACTTCAAACAGTTCTTGCGGGAAACCGCCGAAATCGTGGATAGTCCGGGGATACGGCATAGCCGTCACCATGGTGGCCGGAAGGTACCAATGGGCGGAAACGACAAGGATCGCCCTGGGTCGGGGCAGTGCAGCACCGAGGGCGATCCAGCCTTCTGTCCAACGATTTCGCTGGATGACATTCATGGGATTGCCATGACCGACAAAAACGGCCGGCATGGATTCCATTGCGCTGATTGCCATGTGTTTTTTTCTCCTTTTGATTATTTTTCTTGCCCGGCAGTGTGCATGTACCCGATGCCGCTTCACTACGCGGGTACATGTAAGGGTTGGGCACTTTGTGGCATGTGCCTAAGCCAATTGTTCTGAAATTGCACCGGCAATGTAATGGGCATCTTCCTCGATCCCATAAATGATACCCGATTTGCGACTGTTGAGCCAGGGAAATCCGACAAAGTACAAACCTCGCTCCGGCGAAACTCCCCGTTGGTGAATCGGCTTACCCTCTGCGTCGAAGACTGGCAGGTGGATCCAGCTAAAATCTCCCGTGAACCCTGTGGCCCAAATAACTGTTCTGACCTTGGCCTCGCGAAGATTCAGACGTCGCAACGGTGAAATGCACTCGGCCTGGGGATCGGGCGCGTCCGCTGGATCGTCTTGGAGTGGTGGTGGTGTGATCCCCACTTTCTTCAGGTAAGCATCAATACCATCCTTCAACTGTTGTGAGAATTCATCAGCAAAACGTACATGGGTGGCTGCCTCATCACTCAGGACAAGAGTACCTGCATCTGTGTCTAACAATCGACCCAGAATCACGACGCCTTGACGCGCGAGTTGCTGCAAACTAACTGTGTGCCCATAACGCCCAAGACCTGAAATCTGCGGCTGAGCTGTACGGCTGATAGATTTATCCTCTAAACTGGCAAATGTCACGTCGAGATGCTTCATATCTATCCACCACTCTAACAGTTCCCGTCCTCGATAGCGGCGGGGAGCACGTCCAACTTTGCTCGTACACAGATACACAGTCCGGCCAGCAGACAGCAAATCTTCGGCAATTTGGCAACCTGATTGCCCACTCCCCACAACCACGATCGCGCCAGGCGGCAGGTCCGTCGCGCTGCGGTAGTTGGCTGTATGCAGTTGAGTAATGTTGTCGGGTATCCGGAATCGAATCTGGGGATATTTCGACGTTTGTTGGATACCGGAAGCAATGACGATGGAACGGCTCAACACAGACTCTTCTGCCTGCCCAGCAATTCTTGTTTTAACGATGAAGCGCTCTTCGTCTTTGGTTCGCTCAACCGAGATAACAGCGACGCCAGTTCGAACTGGCAAATGGAAGTGTTCAACGTATCGTTGAAAATAATGGACCAGTTCATCCCGCCGCCAGAAAGCATCGGGATCCGGGCCGTCGTAGGGAAGTCCGGGCAGGACATTCATGAAGTTCGGCGTATTTAGTTTAAATGAGTTCCAGCGTTGGTCTAACCAGGATTCACCAATTTGCCCTCGCTCAAAGACAATATGCTGGCGTTGATCCCGTTGCAGAAAATAACTAACCCCAAGACCGGCTTGACCAGCGCCTACAATAACTGTATCCAATGTTGTCACAGTATCAACTCCTTTAGCAGTCGTGTAATGCATAGCGTCCAACGACCCACGCTTAAGAGGCGCTTAATCACCGACCACAAAATTAGCAATTCATGCTGGTCGGTTTGGTGTCTAAGTGAAAGGATTGTTAGGCAGACATTAAATAGAATACTTTTTATAAAATGAGACCAATGTACATTGAGAAAGTAATATTATAGTTATTTAAAATATCGCTGCTTTCAATAAAATAGTATCCTCCTACTTTCGATCCGATTATTATATAGCACTTGGAATATACTCTGCACCAATTTCATAAATAATACCCATTCTATTTTGTAAATTCAATGCCTAGTCTCCATAATCTATTTTTCTTATTCTTACATATGGAAGATCTGGAGATGTATACCATTCATATTTACCTGCAGTTGATTCATAATATTTAGTTGTTTGATAACCAAGGCCTAAACTGCAGAATGGGTTAAAACCAACTTTATCTCGGAAAAGATATTTTAAATAAGATTTTATAAATTATGATCTTAATTTGAGATCAAAAAATATATTATCTTGTGATGCACTATTGTTATTATCACTGTTTATCGATAATGCAGAGTATCCAACATCTAATCCGATCATCAATTTTCTTAAGAATAAATAATTAATACTTAAATCTAATCCGTAATCATACGTTGATGGAATATTACTGACACGAATTTCTTTTAGATCTGAAGAGTTAATATGATCTGAAAATGAGGATAAAACATTATCTATTTTTAAAGTAATATCAGAAACAGATCCATAGTAAATAATAGATGGCAATATGCCGATAAATAATTTATAGGTACGTAAATCCGTCATGTTCCATCTGCTTCTTTCGATTTGTTTGTTAATAATATTTTTATGTAATATTTTTAAACTATCTTCAATATCTTTCAATTTAATATTTTGTCCTGAAAACATTTTTATATTCAATATGGCATTAAGTGCTTCCTCATATTTTCCTTCTTTATAATTTCTACTAGCTTGGGTATATGCATTTCTGGCAGACTTCAATACACTTTTATGATAATGTTTTTTAAAGAATACACTGATATAATATAATTTTAGTGCTTCTTTTTTATTATTTAAATGTGATAAGTTCAAAAATTTTTCATATGCTTCATGTGCGTTTTGACCAGCATATTCTATACTGTACAAAGACAAAAAAGGCACACGAACCATCTTTAAATAACTGGGACGACTACGATCCAT
>CAYSHN010000393.1:0-4094 GCA_964430815.1 uncultured Calditrichota bacterium
GTATTTCTAAAAGTGGTGAAACTGAGGAATTGCAGAATCTGGTAACTGATTTTAAAAGATTAAACATTCCAATCATTGCCATGACCGGTCAATTGAAATCATCACTGGCAGAGTGTGCCAATGTGGTCCTGAATGTGGCAGTGAAAGAAGAGGCTTGTCCACATGACCTGGCTCCAACCACCAGCACTACGGCCACTCTGGTCATGGGTGACGCTCTGGCCATTGCCCTATTGGAAAAACGTAACTTTTCGCGGGAAGAATTTGCCTTTATTCATCCAGGTGGGAGTCTGGGTAAAAAACTTCTGACTACGGTGGATGACCTGATGGAAAAAAATGAGAATCTTCCGCATTGTACATCTAAAGACGATATGAGGCGGGTTACCATTGAGATGGCCCATAAAAGAGGAATTTGCCCCATTGTCGATGAACAATTCCGGATAATTGGCGTAATAACTACCGGTGATTTAAACAGGCTGTTGGAACAGAGCGAACAGTTTTTTCATCTGCAAGCAGAAGCGGTAATGACCAAAAATCCGAAGATTGTGACCTCCGGTACCCTGGCCTCAGAAGCTCTGGAGAAAATGGAACACCACCGGGTGATAGCCTTGCCGGTAATCAATGGTGATCGAAAATTGATTGGAGTAGTGCACCTGCATGATATTTTACAGATGGGTATCAGAAATTGAAGATTAAAACTTCATATGTATTATTTTTAGTGTTGTTCCTGATTTCTGCCTGTACGAAAATCGAAGATCAGGATTCATCCGGAACCGCGAGTGCTGAATATCCCAACCAGGAAAGCTGGAATGCTAAAATGTACTTTACACGCGATGGCAAACGGCAGGCGGTTTTAACTGCCGGATATATCGCTAAATATACCGATCAGCATTATACTCTTCTAAAAGAATCAGTGCGCGTAGATTTCTATGATAGCGAAGGTAAGATAAAATCAGTTCTGACTTCCCGGGAAGGTAAAGTGCTGGATGATACCCAGGATATGATCGCAACCGGCAACGTTGAGTTGGTTTCCAACAATGGCACTCATTTGTATGCCGACGAATTGCTATGGGATAATAAACCTGCGAAAATTCGGTCTAAGGTGCCGGTAAAGATAACCACCAAGACTGATACGCTTTTCGGTGATACCTTTCTATCCGATCCTGATCTGAATGATTATGAAATAACCAATCCGCATGGCTCTTCACAAAAAACAATCAATATTCATGAATAAAGTTCACCTTTTTTTCTGCTCACTCATTTTACTCTCCTTTACTACGCTGCTTTATCCCGGTGAAAATATGTTTCACCTTGTTCATGCCGATAAATCTATGGGCCAGGTGGTCGATGGAGAAAGAATCCGGGTTTTAATTGGACATATCGTAGCTTATCAGGATACCTTGCGCATGTACTGTGATGAAGCAACATTCTATGAAGACAGGGCCCAGATTATATTTGTCGGCAATGTATTGATTTTTGACGGGCACCATAAACTATGGGCTGATAAAATTCTTTATTTCACCGGTTTACGATATGCCGAATGCTATGGACATGTCCGGATTAGTGGTGTCAATGACTCGCTGTATGCTGAAAAATTCATCTACCAATTTAATGAACGAAATGCGGAAGGGGAGCATAATCTTTTTATTCGGGATAAGCAAAACGATGTATCCATCTGGGGGGATGCCGGTAAATATATTTATGTTAACCGTTATAGTATGGTCACCGGGCATGCCAGGTTCAGACAAATCAGTGCTGACCGGCAGGACACTTTGTTAATCACGGCTAAAAAACTGGAATACTTTGCTGCGGAACCTAAACGAGCCTATGCCCTGGAAGAGGTCAATATTTACAAAGATCAGGTGAAGGCCAGTTGTGATTCCGCCACCTACCTGATCAATGAAGAATTAGTAAAACTGCGCGTCAATCCTTTGGCCTGGCAGGACCAGAACGAAATGAGTGGCAGGACTATCGATTTAATTCTGGATAGTCTGAAAATAAATCAGATCGATATAAATGAAAATGCACATTTAAAGAGCATTGCTGATTCCACGCAGAAAAAATATAATCATCTGCGGGGCAAGGCGATACAGATTGAATTGGAAAATGGTCAGCCGCAGCGAGTGATCGCACGCCGCAATGCGACCAGCGTATATGTGGCGATCGAGGATTCGCTGAACCAGGGCACTAATTCATCCAGTTCCGACAGCATCCTGGTTTTATTCAAGACGGGAGAAATTGACAGCATCGCGATAATCGGAGGAATAGAAGGGATTTTTTATCCCGCAGATTATAAAGGGGAGATAAAGGGTGAGCAGTGAAAGTCATCTTGGTGGTCAGATCCTGGCGGCCTCCAATCTACAGAAGATTTATGGGAAACGTATAGTCGTAAAAGACGTTTCCTTGCATCTCCGGCAAGGTGAGATTGTCGGTTTACTGGGGCCCAATGGTGCCGGTAAAACGACGACCTTTTACATGATGACCGGTATGATAAAACCAAATGCCGGCAAGATAATGATTGACGATCAGGAAATAACCAAGATTCCCATGTACCGGCGGGCCCGTCGTGGATTATCCTATCTTCCGCAGGAAGCTTCCATCTTCCGGAAATTAACGGTTGAAGATAACTTAATGGCTATCATGCAGACAATCGGTATACGCTCTCAGGAACGTAAAAAACGGTGTCAGCAATTATTGACAGAATTAAGTATTGCCCATCTGGCCCGCAGTAAAGGGTACAATTTATCCGGTGGTGAAAGACGCCGTACAGAAATTGCCCGCACACTGGTGACCAATCCTCATTTTATCCTTCTGGATGAACCGTTTGCCGGTATCGATCCTATTGCTGTGGAAGACATACAAAATATTGTCCATGGATTGAAAACCAGAGGCATCGGTGTACTGATCACCGACCATAATGTGCATGAGACGCTCTCTATTACAGATCGTTCGTATTTACTCTTCGAGGGAAAGATTCTGAAATCCGGCACGGCCAAATTCCTTGCAAATGATCCGGAAGCAAAGAAATTGTATCTTGGTGAGAATTTTAAATTGGATAGATATGAATAGAAGATGAATGCAGAATACAGAAGTCAGAAGTAATTGTTTACGATGAGCAACTGACAATCACTCAATCACAAAATCACCTTTCACAAAATACTATGGTAGTCGTTTTAGAATCCGGTGTAGCTGAAAAACAAATTGAAGAAATCATTCGCGTTCTGCACGATCATGGATTTGATGTGCATCGCTCCACCGGTGTGCAACATATAGTCTTAGGTGCCATCGGCGTTCATCCTGAGTTTGACCATCGGCAAATCGAGTTGCTGCCTGGCGTAGCGGAGGTTTTACGCGTCACGGAACCGTTCAAACTTGCCAGCCATGCCTTTAAACGCGAAGGATCGATCTTTGATATCGGCGGTGTGAAAATCGGCGGATCCGAAGTTGTTGTCATGGCAGGACCATGCGCGGTAGAGACCGAAGAACAAATCTTTAAAATTGCAAAACTTGTAAAGGATGCCGGTGCAAAGATTTTGCGCGGCGGGGCATTCAAACCGCGTTCTTCACCGTATTCCTTCCAAGGACTTGGCGAAGATGGATTGAAATTTCTGCGCGCTGCAGCGAATGAGTTTCAACTTAAAGTTGTTACCGAAGTGATGGACAAGAGCCAAATTGATCTGATCGAAAAGTATGCAGACATTTTGCAGATTGGCGCACGGAACATGCAGAACTACACATTCCTGAAAGACCTCGGCAAGGCATCGAAACCAGTGATGCTCAAGCGTGGTCTTGCTGCTACGATCGAAGAATGGCTCATGTCGGCAGAATATATTCTTTCCGGCGGCAATCAACAAGTCATTCTTTGCGAACGCGGCATCCGAACATTTGAAACCGCCACACGCAACACAATGGATATCGGTGCCATTCCAGTCATAAAGAAGAAGAGCCACCTGCCTATCGTTGCCGATCCATCGCATGGTATCGGAATTCGGGATAAGGTAATCCCAATGGCACGCGCAGCCGTCGCTGCCGGTGCGGATGGTATTATCGTTGAAGTTCATCATGATCCCGACCATGCTTTGTCCGATGGTCCGCAA
>CAYSHN010000394.1:0-4069 GCA_964430815.1 uncultured Calditrichota bacterium
CCCATCAATTTTGAGCCAAAACAAACGTTTCAGGATATGGCAAAATCTTTTATAAACAAGCATAAAGATTAATCCCGTAATTCTTTGACCTGGTCACTGCTGGCTTCACGAACCGTATCGCCATCCAGGCGTTTACGACCTGCTTCCAAAAAGTCTTTACTCCACTAATAATAGACACGGTCTGCTGCTCACCCGCCCCGAGAAATCTGGACACTGGTTTTGAATAAAATGACTAATATTTCCAAAAGCCTGCTCCTGGTTGAACCCGGGAACTTAATGGTTTCATCAAAATGTGAAAAACCATTTCTTTGAAAAGGACAGTTCAGTCGGTGAGATAAAAAATATCCATTGAAAAAGTCGTTGGAAATACTATCTCACCTCCTAAAGGATCGCGTTAATATTTCCGGCGAATATGATTCCGATATATGTTTGGTGGTAGACATTTTAACCTCGTCCGAGAATACGTCATAGAAATCAAAGGGCTTATAGTTGCATTATAAGCTGCGGATTTAACGATAGGGTCATCTCATTTATTATTTTTTATTATTTATAAGATTAATATTTTAGTAAAAAAGGCTCTCCGGATTTTTAAAATAATCATGATCCGCAGAGCCTTTGTTAAAAAATATGTTCGGTTTTTACATCTTTTCAAGAATTCTGTCAGCGGCAATCACAGCAAACATATAATAGCAGGGTGCTGTAATGATGTATTCTCTTTCCTGCCATAAAAAGGGCCATGCCTTGTCTTCCGCGTAATCGGGGTGCACCAGGTTAACCGCATTCCAGAAAGTACCGCCGGGTATATAGCTCCAGTCGGCACGGTTGGTACCGTAAGCGATGGTAGGTGAATTAACACCAACACCCGATACAAGGCTGTTGGTTGTATTACCGGGACGGCAGCCCAGTAAATAATTCAGCATGTTAAACATATGATTTATGTCAAAAACTTCCGGCCATGTTTTATGTAAGTAATACTGTCTGAAAGCCAGGTATTCAGTTTGTTCCAGGGGTGATCCGAATGGTGAAGCCTGCATTAGGGAATCCTGCTGAATTTTATATGCGACAGCAGCCTCTGTTACCTTTTGTTCAAAATCCGGACAATCAAGTATGTTCATTACACGTGCCACTGACCAGCCAAACCATGGGAA
This sequence comes from uncultured Calditrichota bacterium, assembly GCA_964430815.1. GTDB lineage: Bacteria > Calditrichota > Calditrichia > JAJRVZ01 > JAJRVZ01 > CAVZSQ01. The sequence goes on from CAYSHN010000394.1 coordinate 1,149, forward strand.
TCCTCCTTCAATAACGGGCGCTAATTGACACATAGCCTGTTTATATTCATCTTTTCCCGTTGTAAGGATTAATTCTGCTAGTATGGATACTTTGCCCCCTGCCCGCCAGCGGTTGGGGCTTGTGCCGTCCTTATTCTTTTCCCACAATGCTTCAGCTACAGCAAGGCATTCCTTGGCCAGTGCGTCATTGTACCCTTTTAACACCCGTGCAGCAGCAGCCAGACTTGCAGCTCCCAACAATTGTCCGCCAGAGTTGGTTTCCATAAATACAAGCCTATCATCTAGTTCGGGAGCAAAAACCTGCACTTCATCGAGATTCATTTCGGGATCAAAAATATTGGAATAACGGTTGGCGACCTTTTTATACCACAATTCATCCAGCTGTGCAGCTTTTATTCTCTGTTCTTCATTATTAAAAACTGTATTGTCCGTGTGGGTTGCCGCATCACCAAGATGGACGTATTGCCTGAGAGTTGGCTCGATTATACCACGATACAATTGTCCCAGCTGACGGTATCCTGCCAGTATAGTAAGCACACCATGTTCAACCTGTTGGAGAATATCCGGTTTGTCGTCAGGTTGAAATAATTCCACATGCCGGTTTTTTTGATCGATATAGGTTTCATCATAATCAACACCAAATTCTTCGTAAGTGTAGGCCAGGGCCATAACCGTCATGGCCTGGGATTCAATCCTTAAATCGTAGTCCCCGGCATCATGCCAGCCGCCTACATTTAAGCCGGGTACGTGTTCAAGGGGTTTGAAGGATGTAAGGGTCGAGGTTTCCTGTTCATTATTATAACCGTCAAAATGACGCACATTAAGGGGCATCATCAGCGCATCATCCAGATGACAGGCTCCATGCCAGACACGGTATTTTTGATTAACACGCATATGGCACATCTGGATAGGAATGAAATATTCCAGTGTGGGCTGCCACACATGCCGTTTATATACATCCTGATTGATACTGAAAGGATTGGTTACAAAATTACCATATCGTACCTGGTACATACCAGGTTCTGTTATTTTGCTGAAATCAAAGGTTAAATATTTGTATCGCAAATATTGTCCCCATAGGGCAGGTGTTTGTTCCAGAACCACTTTCTGTGTGCCGTCTGCCTCTATTTTTAACAGGATTGTTTTTTGGATGTTCGGATCATTTTTATCCAGTTCGATAATACCAGTTTTGTTTTGTTTGGGATGGTATCCAACCTGGGAAATATGAACAACAGGATTCCGCATCCAGTCTTTGATAACATGTGGGGTAATTTCCCAGTGTATGGCCTCTTTGGTTGCACCTCTGGGAACAAGAGAACGAACGGTGAACCAGCCATTGTTATGTTGAAGACTTCCATCCAGAAGCTGCAGTTCTGTTTTTGACTCAATGGTCATCCGTAATAATTCGCTTTCCGGTGCAACGACAAGTTTTTTACCGTAGGCTAAGGGCATAGCCTCCACTTCTTTCTCCTGGTTAAAATAGGTTGGTCCGTTTGCCTGTCGGGGAAAGGTACCGGCGTTGTCATCCATGAAATAGGTTTTACCATACAGGTCACCGGGGAATAACTCAAGAATATATCCGATACGTCCAATCCATTCCTCAGGAATAGGTTCATCAAAATCAACAATAATTGAAAAGGATTGGCCATGGGCTTTTACCTTAACAGTGTATTTAATATGCAGGTCGGGATAAATAATAGGATTAAATCCCTGGCGTGAGCGGCTGGTATCCGGATAACTGCAGGGCATGCTAATTTCATTATTTTCCCGGTCAACAATTCTGCTTGTTAATCCAACTTCTTGCGGGCTTACACCTACAGCTTTATATCCCACACCTAACTGAGGTATTGGCTGCCACTGGCCGGGTGAGGGACTGAGACGGATTTCGCCGTTTGTGGCTACACGGTTGTCATGTTGAATAATTTCGACGCCACCCTGGTGACCTTCGGCAAAAGTATTATTATATACAAGTATATTTAGACCGGGCATTTCAAAATAGCCGGACTCACCGATAACAAGCCCTTTTTGCTCATTTTGAGAAAAAGCAAAATTTACGGCCGCAAAAATGAGAAGTATTAATAACTTCTTAAAACGATTAATATGAATGAATCTGTTCATAATATCACCTTTCTGTTACTAATTTAAGTTCATATTTTTTTAAAATATCTTTTCCATACTTGCTAATAAATTAATCCATTGCAACACCACCGGCACAGTTAATTAATGGTGTTCTAAGATAGTCCTTGCTCCACCTAAGGCTGTTGTTAGCAAAATAAACATTCTTCATTTTGACAGGCGCATCCCTGCTGAAAATAGATGAACGACTCAATACATTATTAATAATTTTTGAGCCCGTTAACAGAATTCCCGGGCTATTGAAGCCGTTTATAGATATTTTTGTAACATCTGCAGAAGGTTGATCTTCATGATGAGTAAATGTAAACCCGATACGGTAACCTGTATTGCATGGACAGTAGCGCTCAATAAGTTAAATAAATTACTGGATGAACTGCTGTCGCCGCAGATATTAGTCTGAGATAATATCGAAGTATCAGGATTAAAAATGTATTGCGAAGCAAGTACAATACCTTTGTCAACAGATAATGTTTCATAGTAATTACCCGGAGCAACAACTAAGGTATCGCCATCAGTCGACGCATCAATGCCCTGCTGAATTGTTTCATAATTAGCCGGTATATTGATTATTTCTGCCCTGACTATTGTACATAAGAAAATAATCAATATTACCAGGATTTGTCTCATGTTACATAACGCTTTGAATTTAAAAACAAGTAAATAAATATTATAAAATAAAATCCTAATCCAATAATAAACGCTTGTGTAAAGCCATAGATCATTGAAATAATTACCGCCGTAACGGACCCTAAAACGGTCATCGTACCATTTATGCCATACATCCA
>CAYSHN010000395.1:0-4064 GCA_964430815.1 uncultured Calditrichota bacterium
ATTCTGTTCTAATTTAAATGCTTGTATTGCCGGTAAATGCTGGTCTATACTAGATTCAGAAGTGATCCTAATGTGGATCGGTATGGTTTTTACCGGTATAAAAGGATCATTACTCCTGATCTGCAATAAAGCGTCATATTTGCCTACATCAAGTTCTTTGGCATCAAAGGTTAATATGATTTCAGTTGATAGACCTGCTGATACTGCGCCGGTATCCGGTTCAATATCCACCCAACTTAATGCGAGTTGAGAATAATAGGTGATCCAGGATACTCCATTCATTAGTGCTGCATCATTTCCATTTGTGCTAATATCATAAGCGATATTACCTGCTTTTTCGTTAAACCTCCAATAACCTACTAAATTTGGTTCTGAGCCCTGCAGTTCTTTATACATGTCGCGCTGAATTTCCTCTTGCGTTCGTGCTACACTCCAAATTCGTACTTCATCAATATTACCATTGGTATAAACTTGTGTACCATTACGGTTAGCGGAACCAAAATATGTTTTGTATCCGGATACCATATAAGGAGGATTTCCGGCACCACTGCCAACTAATTTACCATCGATATAACCAGACAAATTACTGCCATTGGCGACATAAGCGAAATGATACCACTTTTGGATTGAAATCGTTCCGCCATCAAAATAGTATTCACCCCCGTCTTGTCCCCCCGAGCCCCAGGTTATAACACCGGGACCGTTACCTTGTGCTATTCTGAAATGATAATCATTGCCCCAACCAATATTATTACCCCGCCACACGATAGGTACATGATCATATTGTGTAGGCAGAGCATTTAAATAGCCCCATGCTTCCACAGTGAAATATGTTGTACTTTGCAGACTTGGATCATCTTGTACCTCAGCATAATCATTAATACCATCAAAATGCAAGGCATAATTCTGTCCAATATCGGAGGTTGTAAGGTAAAAGATTAACTCACCGTCACCGCTATTATAAATCGTTAACGAACGCGTTTCCGTATTACCGGCTAGTACACTGATATTTAATGAATCCACAGAAACGAAAATCAGTGCTGGTGGCGGAAGGATGTTAAATCCGCCTTCCTTAGTAATAAATCCATCAACAGCGGTTAGAACGTTTACATCCCACCGACCTGGTGTTATCGTAAGAGGAATTTTAAAATATGCATTTATTGAGGTATCATTGTTTACAACAAAACTTTCTGCGATAATGGTCTCCATACCCCTGGATAACCAAACTGCCAGGGTGCCGGAACTCTCCGCGAAATGGGTTTTAACACCCCTGATATACATATTTATTGAATACTTTTGAAAACCAGAGTCCGGAATTACGGCACCAATAATAGTATCATTCGTTACTTCGATTAAACTTGAAATAGTTCCAACCGAAAGTTTACTTAAATTATGAAAATAAGGGAGATTGAATTTATCTATTCTATCCGCATTTGAATGATAATAAGGATTTAAATCACTACCATAATAGGCTTCCATCAGTAATGCAGCACCTACGCCTTTATTCCAAAATGAGATCTGGTCGCTTTCGAAAGTTCCAGGACTATACTTTACTAAATTTAACGGCAATCCATACAACCAATCCACAATTATGAGCATATCTCCCAAGTCATCTACATTAGCGATAGTCAGTGTATGAATATCGCTGAGCCAATCATTATTTCCATCCCAACCAAGCATATCCAGATTCAACACACCCTGAATTTGCCATTGCTCAGAAGCCGCTTCCGCGGCATAATATTCGCTGCCATTATAACCAATTTCATTATCGTCCCATAAGGCATAGACAAGGGTATACTTAAAATCATACCTGGACAGAATCCTGGCCGCTTCCAGAACCACCGCCACGCCGCTGGCATTATCATCCGCACCATACGTACCAATTGCATCATAGTGGGCACAGATGATAAATTGTTTCCCCGGATAAAGATAACCGGATTGCACGGCAAATATGTTTCTTCCGGAACTACCAAAAGTTTGATCATTAACTTCCAGGTTGAATGATTCCAATTTCTGCAAGAGATAGTCCGCCGCCAGATTGCCTCCTGAAACACTGGAGCGATTTTGAATATAGACCGCTGAATTTCCCAGATATACCAGGTCTTCACCGGAGAGAATACGGACATAAGAAATAAGGGAATCCAAACTAGTTTGATTGATGATATCTTCGATAAGCGGATCATATTTTATACTGTATTCAGGGATATATCCAGGAGCAGAATGCTGGATTTGGGAAGTATCCACTTTGGGTAAAAAACGTGGAAATTTATCCTGACCAAGCAGCATTGCATGACTTAGGATAAGCAGGCTTAAAACAATACTAAACTTTTTCATATACCCTTCTCCAATGTTTAATAGCTGCTATATGGGTAATAAATTTTGATCCATAATTTCCCCTTGATCTAGATCCCGGTCGTCTCGATACAACCTGCTGATGCAGGTCTAGCGGCGGCTCAGCGACCAGTGATCTGACCCTCCCCTTTTAATCCCCCCCCCTTTTAGCACTTCTTTGTGCTAAAAAGGAGGGGAATTAGGGGTGGGTTATTCGCCCCTACCGTAATAAAACCATCTTCCTTACTTGCTCAAACTCACCCGCCTGCAACCGGTAAAAATACACCCCGCTAGCTAACCCTGAACCATCAAATTGCACCGTGTATTGACCTGATTCTTGTTTAGCATCCACCAGGGTAACCACTTTCTGACCGAGGAGGTTATAAATACTTAAACTAACTTGTACGGGCGATTCATAAATCGCCCCTAACTGATAAATAATTGTTGTACTTGGATTGAATGGATTAGGATAATTCTGATTCAAAGCGAATGTTTGGGTTTGACCATTTATTGAATTCTCAACCGGGCTGGGATTATGTTCATATTGGAGAATAGTTATAACACTCGCTAAAAATCGGTAGTAGCCATGAAATCCCCTGGTATAATGTCTAGAGTTCGCAGTTATATATAGATGATCATACTGGTTAATACCAATTGCCACTGGATTAGCCGCAACGAATTCTACAGGAGCATCATAATAAAATAAAAAGTCATAAGGATGGTTCCAGCATAATTGACCATAATTAGAATATTTAATGCTGGTAATTTCCCCATCATTGACTATGAGATATAAATTTCCTGTCTCATCTATATTCATTCCCAACCAACTAGCCGTAGTTTGCTGTACCCACCGTTGATTCCCCTGAGCATCGTAACTCAGCAGAGCGACCAGACCAGAACCACTTGAATCACTTGTTCCTCCTACAAAGATATTTCCGTTTCCATCGATAAGAATATCCTGCGCATAGTCCGAGCCATGATCAGGTCCATCGAACATTATATTCCAATTTTGTACCCCATCCAGATCATACTTTACCGTTATAAAGTTAGCAGGATAGGATTCAGACTGGTACCACCCGGTCACATATACTGAGCCACTCTCATCACTGACCAGTGCAGAGGGTGCACAACTGTTGTATCCTGTTGGTGCAGTATATGTTTTCTGCCAGAGTTCTGATCCTGCAGAACTATACTTCAACAACGAAAAAGAATTTGATTGGCCTGGATTTATGGCTGTGAGATAGAAATTACCTGATTTATCCAGAACAGCATGTCTGTTCCCGGCAGTTTGTTTTCCTGCTAATTCTGTTGACCAGACCGGATTTCCGCTGCTTGAAAATTTCTGCAGCAGAATAGTAATCGTTCCATCAGGATTGGATCTCCCCACCATGATATAGATATCTCCGTCCGTATTGAATAGAATTTCTTCCGGTGCCAGTCCGACATTGGCCAGTGGTTGATCCTGTACCCACCAGCTCAGATTCCCATCCGCATCGATATTATCAAGATGAAGGACATTATAACCACTATCATTCTGAGAATATGATTCAATATAAAGGACACATAAGGAGCCATCGTTTCTAACTTTCATAATTGAATTGGATAGTGAGGCCGATTCGTCCATGTATTTCCAGAGCAGGAAACCCTCATCGTCATATTTTATAATTCTCAGGGGACCTCCCCACGACCATCCATCATTCCGTGTTCCACTTACGTAGATATTACCTTGAGAA
>CAYSHN010000396.1:0-4059 GCA_964430815.1 uncultured Calditrichota bacterium
CGACCGGCCAGTCCACCATAGGTCAAAAAACCTTCGGTTAGAATCAGTAAGTTGCGAGCGTGTACAGCCCAGTCATCATTATTCAAACACAGAAATCCTCCAATATTAGCCAGGCCATCCTTTTTAGCACTCATGGTGCAACCGTCGGCATATAAAAATATTTCTCGACAGATTTCTTTAAGATTACGCTCAGCAAATCCCTGCTCACGGATTTTTATAAAATAGGCATTCTCGGCAAAACGACAGGCATCAATGATCAGGGGCAGATTGTATTCTTTACAGATCGTGCTCACTTCCCGGATATTCTGCATGGATACGGGTTGTCCACCCCCGGAATTATTGGTAAGTGTCAGCATTACACAAGGAATATTTTTCGCTCCGGTTTTTTGGATAAAATTTCGCAGCCGCTCAATGTCCATATTTCCTTTAAATGGATACAACAAAGCCGGATCTCTGGCTTCGGCAATAACCAGATCTATCGCTTCCGCTCCGGTAAATTCAATATTGGCCCGGGTGGTATCAAAATGGGTATTATTGGGGATCTTTTTACCTTTTCCACCAATTACTGAAAATAATATTTTTTCAGCAGCACGACCCTGATGGGTAGGGATAATATGCTTGAAAGGCATGATGTCGGATACTGCCTGGTAAAAGCGATAGAAACTTTCGCTTCCGGCATAAGTTTCATCCCCCCGGCACATGGCCGCCCATTGCTCGGCAGACATGGCACTGGTACCGCTGTCGGTCAGCAGGTCGATCAATACAGAATTACTGTGCAAATTAAACAGGTTGTAATGGGCGGCACGAATATAGTTTTCCCGCTGTTCCCGGGTAGTCATAGAGATTGGTTCAACGGCTTTGATGCGGAAGGGTTCGATGATAGTTTTCATAATATGTTCCGTATGACTGGCCATAAGATCAAAAGCAATCTAAATAGTTCCTTAATATGATGCAATTTTTTTGTCATCCGGCACTACCGCGGAGCACCCTATCATCATATAAAAATAATAAGATAACAATTAAAAGAATTGAAAAAACTGCTCAAAATATTTTAAAATAAGCCGTATATATTTATTAAAGCAGTCATTGGATTAGATCTCATTATTTTAGCCTGTTCAGGAGTTAAATCACTTGAAGAAATATTCAATTGGTATACGATGCGCCTGGCAGATTGCTTCCTGGGAAGCATCTTTATTAAAAAGTTCCTTCATTGAACAAGAACATTTATTGATTGGCTTATTTAGTCTGGATAAAATCTATCATTCCGAAACCTTTAAAACTTTTTCAGCGCATGATCAACAGCAATTAAAAACTGAACAGACGAACGTGTCGGTATTCTTTAAGGAAATGAATATTCCGGCTGTGGATTTCCGGCGTCGTCTGCGAGCCAAACTGCCGCGGCGGCATTTTGCCCTCAAAGGAAAAATAATTCATCGCAGTGAAGATGCCCGCAGGTGTTTCAAACATGCCGATGATTTGGCCAATAATTTGACCGAGGTGGATATCCTGCTGCTTCTGGCTGCTATCATGAGCCGCCCCGGACGTTTGATCGAAGAGGTGTGTGCAGAACTGGGTGTGTCCAGCAGATCCCTATGGATTAAAACACTGGTCCGGTCGGCACAACCAGAACCTTATCCGCAGGAAGGAATAAGTTCCAATGAGTTTGTCAGTATTCAGACTTTTACTAAAAACAGTCAGAGTTCGTTGTTGACTATTATGTTTGATGATATTGTTGGTTCAATGGTTTTATATAATCAATTAGGGGATGATGAATTTTTAAAATTGATCAAGTACCATGACGAGACTATCAAGAACGTGATCGAACGAATTGGTAAAGGCGAAATTATCAAATCAACTGGAGATGGATTGCTAATGGTTTTCTCCTGTCCCGATGTCGCGGTGAAGTGTGCTCTGGCAATCCAGAAAGAATTCCTGACCAATAATCTGCTGGATATTCGTATTGGAATGGACATGGGCGAAGTAAAGCAGATCGGCGACGATAGATCACGTGATATCTTCGGTATCAGGGTTTCCAGTGCCAATCGGATCATGTGTGCTGCCGAAGGGGGCCATATCCTGACCAGCCGTGCTGTTTATGAAGAAGCACAGAAAAAGAAAAATGATTCAAATTTATCCTGGAAATATCTGGGTTTCCGAAGATTTAAACCTGGTGAACCGACCATTGAGGTGTACGAGGTATATAATCCACATATTAATAAAAATCCCATGAAAATGTTGCCGGCAGAGATTAACACCGAATCCCATGAGATAGCAGTGGGCTGCGGAGAAAATCATTCTCTGCTTGACCGTTTTGGCAAAGATCTCACAAACAAAGCTGCTCAGGGTAAGTTGGGCCCCTTTGCCGAACGGCGGAATGAAATTTTACAGATAATACAAACCCTGGCCCAACGGTATTGTAATAATCCACTGCTAATCGGAAAAGCAGGAGTAGGAAAAAGTGCACTGGTGGAGGCATTAGCTATAAAATTGAATCAGTGTGATAATTTATTAACCCGTAAAAAACTTGTTGAAATGAATATGAATTTGTTGATAGCTGGTATTAAAGATAAGAATGAATGCGAACAACGATTACATGATCTGCTGCAAGAAGTTGAACAGAAACACGATCTGATCCTGTATATTGATGAGATCCATAATTTTGTAGGGAGTGGCAAACGAGATCTTTATGATACGATTGCTCATCTGCTGAATCCAGCCATCATTAACAACAAAATTCAATGTATCGGTACCACTAATCCCGAAGAGTATAAAAAGTTTATAAAAACCGAAGCTTCGCTTGAGCGTGGATTTCAGAAGATCATGATTAACGAACCGAATAATAAAGAAATACTGGAGATGCTCTCAATTTTTAGAAAAAAACTGGAGGAATATCACCATATTTGGATCACCGATAACGCACTGGAAGCAGCGATCGTACTGTCCAGACAATTTGATCCGGATCATTCGCTGCCAGCTAAAGCCATTGATCTTTTGGATGAAGCTGGTGCCCAGATTCAAATACCCGATCTGAAAATAATCGAAGGTAAACAACAAGAAATAGTCCATGAATCCGAAATTGGCATGTCCAATAAAACCCTGAATGTAATGTCGATTACTACCGTGATGTCTCAAAACACCGGTATCCCTATCAAAAAGATGCTAATGGCCCTGGAGGAAAAGAAAATACAGGTATAAGGATCTTACCAAATCTACCGCTGCAAGACCATTTTTAAGGCATGTTGATATTTTCCCGAACGTAAAAATAATATATATACGGCACTGGCCACCGATTCATGATGATCATTTTTCCCATCCCAATGGAGTTGATAATAACCGGCTTCCTGTCTGGTTTTAGGTATTAAGGTTCTTATTTTTTTACCCAGGATATCGAAAATATCAATACTAATCATAGCCGACTCAGGCAATTGATAAGTAATGGTAGTAGTGGGATTAAACGGATTAGGAAAATTCTGAGCAAGATGAAAAGCGGCCGGGAGTTCTTTATATTCATCAAGAATAGGTTGCAAAGCTGTTTTAGTTCCTACTACCAGTTGAAAAGATTCATGTAACTTATCGGTAGTCCAGATTTCCTTAGGATAACGGATTTTACTGTGGGCAGAAAGCAGCACCCAATCATAATTGTTCGGAAGATTCTCCTCCCGAAAAGATATTTTAATTTGTTCTTCAATATTACAGTACACTTCGAATTCAAAAACATATTGTTCCATTTCCAACTTTCGGTAATCTGTGGAATACTTTTCAGTTGTATTCTGTGGTGCCAGATAGAGTGAAATAAAAGCACCAATCGGTGGAGGCTCCGGATAATCATAAGAATCGATGCCAGATGTGGCCTGTTCAAATGCACCCACATAATTGAACAGGTCTTTGGCACCTGCCGATTCTGCTAAAATTTGAATGCGCCATCCATCAACGGACCGGTTTTGAGATTTTTCTGACAATTTCAGCACAACCTCAGCATCTTGCGGAGGTATTAACAGGACAGTATCTTTTGGTACATATATCGCATATCCCTTAAAGGGTTCCAGTAATGTGGCGAAG
>CAYSHN010000397.1:0-4042 GCA_964430815.1 uncultured Calditrichota bacterium
GGCATTTACTTCCGGAATTAGCAGAGGAACTTCTTTATCCATACGGTGATTTTTTGAATTTGAGATTACCGTGTAACCGGCTTGCGCAAATTGGGATTCGATTTCCCCGGCCACACTTGAATCCAGACCTGAAAAAACTGTTCCACATTTCAAATCAGGCTGGCATGGTTTAATTTCCAGTTCAGCTACTGTTTCCGGTATGGGTGTTTCCAGGAACCAGTTTACGGTCTGGGCATAATTTTTACCCGCGGAGCGGTCCGAAGCAGCGACTTCGGTTACTTCAAAATAAGGATGATCAGCCAGCAGTTGAATGAATTTTTGTCCAACGCTTCCGGTTGCTCCAAGAATTCCTACAGGTATTTTTTCCATTTTACTCCACTTGATCTTTTTTATGAATTGATCGGATTGTAATTTTTTCGTCTTGGTCTGGTCGTTCAGACAAATAAAGTTTGCAAGTTATTTACTTTTTGCTGCGGATGCAAGGAAGAAAATTCCAAATACTAAATTCCAAAATCCAAATTTTCTCGATTCGTTTGGAATTTGGAACTTGGATCTTGGAATTTTTTGTTTGGATTTTGGTGCTTGGAATTTAGAATTTATCTTATTGGTGCTGCTCTGTAATTTCTGCCGCAGTGAATCTGGTAATCTGAACTATTTTAGCCTGGTGCCGGTAAGCGGGTGGTATTATGCCCCGGGCTTCTTCCTTTGAATCTACCTCGGCAATAATCCAGGCCTTGTGGTCACCGTCCAAACAACCCCATTCGGCATTGGTCAGGAAATGCGAACCACTCTGCAGAAATATTTTAATTGCTTGTTTGCATAGGACTTCATCAGCTTCATGCGGAACTTCGATATGAAATTTGGGCATGGTATTTCTCCCTATTATATAATTATTACTCTTTATTACCCGAATTCAGGACATGATTTATTCTTAAAAACGACATCGGCATTCTGATATTTTTGACTTTTTTGGACCACCCGGACATCTAAATTATTTTATAAGTAAAATCACCCATTTATTTGAATTCAACGAATATATTGAGGTTATAAATTTCAGAATTATCAAAAAAAGAATGGTTTTAATATTAGAATGCGATATGAAAGTTAAGAGCAGAACTCAGAGCGATATGTAATTATGGGGCTATCTCCGCCTTCTAGCTGTTGGATTATCACTCTTGGGAGTGCTGACAGCTACGGTATCTATGCCAGTAGTCACCGCAGGTTCAATTCTGGGACTAGCGACGGTGGTCTTTACCCCGGCAAAATATAACGCAACTGCCCGCATTCCTTCGGTTAATAATTTTTCTTTTCCGGAACTGAAGTCCTGGGAATTTGTATCCTGAATTTTTCCTGTTTGAATATCGACTAACCGAACGGTAACGGAAAAAATATTTCCAAATTGAGAAACCGATCCTGCGAATATCTGATGAACATTGAGTAATTTTCCCATTTCGACCAGGCATTCACTTGAAGTGCACCCTGTTTGCTGCAGCCCCTGTTCCACCAGAATCTCATCCATCTTATCGCGTTCCAGTACAGTGAATTTCCCGGTTTTAAATAATTCTGATCTGAACCGGTCAGTTAATGCAGCTCCTTCAACCTGTGATAATCCAAGTGCTTCAAAATTTATTACGGCCACATTCTGTTGTTGACCGTACAGACCCTGGCTGAAGATAAAAACCAGTATGATCAAAGAAAAAATTCGTTTCATGGAACCCCCGTTATTACCTGTGTCAGTTTAGATAATTATCGGCAGATAATCGTAACTTTTAAACTACTATTAAAATATTTTAAAATCGCTAGTCACAATTCTGCAATGGAAAAATCTGCTAGTGCTTGTGGGTAGAACTGGAGAAAAATGTCGATACTTCGATGTTCACCGCTATAGATCTAGGCCTGATCCGCTGGTCTCATTACAGCTCGAATCTACAACCCAATGGTTAACAATTCTTTTCAAGCATAACCGTAAATCTTTGTCAGGCTTTCATCCGCAAGAATTTTAATAGCTTAACCCATGTCAAATAATGATATGATGTAACAGACAATTCATAAATTCTACAATATTTTCTATAATTTAAAGGTCGCCTCGGGAAATTGACGAGGCAGAATAACAGACTCACCCAGATTTATGCTTTTAAATTCTGCTTGCCGTTACTGGATTCTTTTCGGTTGCTTGTCCTGTTTATTTTTTTCCTTTTGATCCCGTTTGCTTTTCTTCTGTTTCTGACTTTTGTCCTTATCCTTCTTACCGCCTTTGTCTCCCATCGAAGACCTCCTTTTTGTCAATAATTATTTTACTCATCATGTTTAAACTCCAGGTAGAATCTAGAGATTATTTGCTAAACCATAAACAAACATGATAATTACTATTAACAGTACAAATTATAATAAGCAATATCAAATTAATTTGATTTTTAAACGTATAAAATTTAAATTTGATTTTGATAATTCCGGCGTAGCTCAATGGTAGAGCGGGTGACTGTTAATCACTAGGTTGTAGGTTCGAGTCCTGCCGCCGGAGCAAAATTTGGCCTTCTATTTACAAGGCCTTTTTTATTAGATATTATATTTAAATTCCAAATTCCAATTATCCAAATTCCAAAGGACATTGAAATTGGAATTTGGTGCTTGAAAATTGGAATTTAATTCTCCACGTACCGCTGCACAAAATACTTCGCCGTCAGCGGTTCACTGCAAGCCTGCTCCACGAATTCCGGCCAGGGTAATTTTTTACCTGGAGCGAATACTTTTTCCTTTAAATAAATACCAACCTGCGGTTGACTCCAGAAATTCTGGACACCATATTTCTCTTTTATCTGATTCAATACCTGAGCAGCAAATAATTCACCCAACTGGTAATTATGATAATAGACCGGATAAGTGGCAATGTGTATCTTGGTGGCCCATTCATTTCCTGCTGGATTTTCGGGACGTCTGATCAACTGATATTTCTCCACCAGATCCCACCAGAGATTGCCCAGATCCTGGTTGGGATCGGCATAGAAGGATTTCTCGAAATTGAATACCACCATACTCCAGCGGGCAAAAATCAGTTTGGATAATCGGGCACTGGCCAGAGTGGTGGTTTTGATTTTTTCCGTTTCTGCCGGTGGAATATTCAAGGCCTGCGTCATCCAAACCGCATCAGAGGCAAAACCTCCGAACATCTTGGCAATTCCTTCGGTCGTAAAGGCATGAGCCGGTTCACGTAACAAAAATGGCAGCGATTGATCAATGTACTTATCATAAAGTGCATGTCCCAGTTCATGCAGTACCGTCTCCATCCAGCGCATATCGGGTACGATATTGCATAAAATACGAATGTCTTGTTTCCGATCGATGTTGAAGGAAAAAGCATGCTGATTTTTTTTCGGACGTTCAAACAAATCACTGCGATTTAAAATATCTTCGACTGGCATAGCGAATGAATCGTAATAGTTTTTGGCCAGGGCCGGGATATCGGCTTTGGTATAATACTGATCCAGGTTAATCTGGTATATCGCCGGTACCTCCTGGGCAAACAGATCTTCATAGTGCCAGGGACGCAGTTGCTCCCGTTTAATACCATACCGTTGCGCGAATACCTCCTCAATCTGGTCATGCACCTGCCGGTAAGGTTCTGCAGTCAGGGTATAAAGTTCATCAAAAACTTTCACGACCATCAGCGCGTCCATCTCACTTAAATCCATCTTCATGTAAAAATAATTTTCATAACCCAGTTCCCGTGCTATCTGGTTGCGCAGACCAGCAACTTCGATCAGATCCTTGACTACCAGCCCGCCCAGTTTTTTCTGGGCCCGCCATATCTTTTCCCGGATCACAGAATTTTTTTCACTTTTCAGAACCTCTGCGACCTGATTATCGGAATAGGTGATACCACCTTCCCAATCCTTACGGTAATTGGCATAGGTATTTTCAAGTTTAGTCGCCAATTCGGTTTCCTGTTTGTTCAACAGCGGATCGATTTGCCGGCTCAGATACTCTTTATATAACAGCTCAGCTTGACGTTTCAACAGAGGTGTTTTGACCACATCCTGCTGCC
>CAYSHN010000398.1:0-4042 GCA_964430815.1 uncultured Calditrichota bacterium
TGCGAATTATATAATCAATGATTCGCTCAATAGCCACTATCTTTAGATAGTGGAAAAAAAATCCCCAAATCCATAGGCTTTAGCCTCAAACAGAAAAGGATCGCATAGGTGAGAAATTTTATTTATGGCTAAAGCCCTATTATCATGTTGGTAATTTGGACCACTATCTAAAGATAGTGGCTATTGAGTATTAATTCTAAATAGTAGGGGCAATCCAAGGATTGATTCTACCTAAATATTTATTACCCATTTGTGGTTTAATGTTGAGACAGGTCGCTTCGATACGGCTTTCAGCCTACTCAGCGACCAGTATAACTTGCTCAGGTACTCAGGTACTTTTTTCTTTGTGCCTCTGTGCCTCTGTGCCTATAATAACAGGTCAATTTTTCTTTAATTATCTCAATCTCCTCGCTCTTCCCACGTTTTTCAGCGCCCTGCAAATAAATTTCCAATTTATATTTCAACATCTCCAATGCTGCTTGTCTGTGAGCCGGAGACAAATCCGGATTGGCGATAATTTTTTCCAGCGCCTGGATACGAAAGCGGTCAAGTCCCCAGGTGCTGCGGGAGAGTTGATCAGCATGTCCGCCGTACTTGGTGATCAGGGATTTTTCCAGGTACAACACCGGCAGGAAGGCACACAATCGCAGCCACAGGTCATAATCTTCGCAAACGGGTAATTCAGTATCAAATTTTCCAAATCGTTCAAACAAGGAGCGGTGCAGTATCACCGAAGAAGGGGAGATTACACAAATCGGCAGACATTTATCGAAAATATATCCTCCGAATTTCTGATGTTTCTTCATTGGATTGACCCGTTTACCGCGACGGATCCAGATCTCATTGGTATGGCAGATCAGGTATTCCGGATTCTGGATTAAGGCCTCTTGCTGGTATTCCAGTTTGCGTGGCAGCCAGGTGTCATCGGAATCGAGGAAGGCGATCCAGTCACCGGTAGCTTTTTCGATTCCTGCATTGCGGGTGGCACTCACCCCTTTATTTTCCTGCCAGAAATATAAGATCTGTGGATATTTCTTTGCTAGTAACTCCGGTGTCCCATCTGTGGAACCATCATCAATGATTATAATTTCATCTACTGGTCGTGTTTGCTTTAAAACTGAATTAATAGCCCGTTCCAGCAAGGCACAGCGGTTATATGTTGGAAAAATTACCGAGATTTTAAATTTATTTTCCATTAGAATACTATATTGACCTTCTCCTGAACCCTCATGTCGCCGAGGAAGGTCGACAGGGAGGGGTAGGGGGTGGGTTGCTTATATTGTTTTTTCTATAAATATTTGACACTTCCGGCATCAGATTAATCGTTGCTAGTAGGCGACTTCTAGTACCTTTACGTACAAAAATTAGGTCGCTTCGATACGGCTTTCAGCCTACTCAGCGACCAGAATGGCTCTCTGCCATACCCTGATGCTTAGGTACTAAGGAACTTAGGGACTAAGGTACTTTTTACTCAGCTTAAAGTTGCAGTTTCTTATAAAAATCAAACAGGTGGAGACTATATTCCTGTGCTTTCTTACGGATCGCTTCTGGATCCGTCTGTTCACCGGCCTGATCAGAGATCAACTTGTAGGCAAAGCAGGGGAGGTTAAAGGATTTACAGATATGGGCTGTTGCCCAGAGTTCGCGATCGACAATCTGGGCAAACATGGCCAGTTGACGTGCAGATTCGTTGCTTTTAACTGCCTGGAAAGAGGTGATGCAATCAAAGGTAGCCCGCTCATTGGCAGTAATGTACGTTTTTTCTGCGTTCTGCAAATATGGTTCATAGAATACCTTGCGGATCCCGTAAATCTGGTTGATCTGCAGATCGGATCCGAGACCGCCGGCAATACCCATGTTCATTACCCGGTCTATTTTATTGCCGAAATATTCGCATACGCTATGTACTTTTTTAAGAGTAGAGGTCACCCCCTCACCGGTCAGTAAAAGCAGTTGGTCATTCCCGCGGTACAAACCGGGAAATGAGAATTCCACCGGTAGCATATGTTTTCGTTCAATAAAAGTACTGCCTTCCTCTTTATGTGCTATGGTAAGTAGAAGCATATCCCCCGACTGCTCACGTTATTTTGACTTCTGGTTAAATATAGGCACCAGCAGGAATATATACCATTTAAATTTGAACTATGGCAATGAATTTGTTGGAAAATAATATAATCGTCCTGCAGAATTACCAAGGTCAGTTACCATCTGACATTTGGTATACAACTAAGGTATTAAATTCAATGGTGGGGTCGCAATATGTACGATCATCCGGATCTACCAATTTATTCGTTTCGTAATTCCATTGATATATTGACGATTAGATAATAGATTTATAGAAACAAAAAGATTGGTACTTGGACAAGACCGGTGTATAATCTATGAAAGCATCTTTCGATTGTATCCCCTGCCTGATCCGTCAAACCATCGATGCGGCAAGGCTGGGTACGGATGATGAAAATTTGCAGCGTCAGGTACTTAATCAGGTGATGCAATATCTGCAACACATGGACTATCAATTATCTCCGCCAGAGGTCGGCAAACAAATCTTTAAAATCATTCATGATCTGACCGGTTGTGCGGATCCTTACCACGAGCTTAAATTACGGTATAATACCGTTGCTCTGAAAAATTATAATGCCTTTAAACGGCAGGTTTATTTAAATAATGATCCGGTACTGCTGGCGGCCAAACTGGCAGTATGCGGAAATCTGCCGGAACTGTCGGGTAAAGGTGGTGAAAGTAATATTGAACGGATCCTGAATAATATACACCAGCAAACCTTCGCTATTGATAAGTATGCACATTTTCTGGAAGATCTGAAGATCACACGCCAGATCCTGTACCTGGCCGATAACGCTGGTGAGATTGTCTTCGATAAATTATTCATTGAGGTTCTGCAACGGTTCTATCCTGAACGAAACCATAAATTCACCGTGGTGGTACGGGGTGCACCGATTATCAATGACGCTACCATGGAAGACGCCAGGCTGATCAACCTGGATAAAATTGCCCGGGTTATTGATAATGGCGACAACGCGCCGGCAACCCTGCTGCATGGCGTCTCTGAACAGGTAAAGAAATTTTATCAGGAAGCCGATCTGATCATTTCCAAGGGACAGGGTAACTGGGAAACCCTGCACCATGAAAAAAAACTGATCTATTTCCTGCTTAAAGTTCGTTGTCCCTTAATCAGCAGTGCCTTAAAAGTTAGTGAAGGTAGTTTAGTGTTTGAAAGATCAAAATCGGCTAAAATATCAGATAAATAAAAATATTTTGAGTCTCAATTGCCGGATATCATTGGCAATTTAAATTATCTGCGTGGATTGGATTATTTAGGTTGTTGTACAGGAGATCTTATGAAACAGTTATCAGATGCAGCGACTATCGCGCTGACTGAATGTATGGCCGTACAAAAAAATGAAACGGTGCTGGTTCTTTGCGATGACCAAACTTTGGGAATCGGTCAGGCTTTGTTTGATGCTGGTAAAAAACTGGGTCGCGAGACCCTGTTGGCGGTGATGCCGGTTAGAAAAGTCAACGGGGAGGAACCACCAGCAGAGATCGCAGAATTAATGGCGCGCTATCAGGTCGTGATCTGTCCGACCCAGAAATCGTTGACTCACACCGCCGCCCGCCGTAATGCCTGTCAGGCCGGCGCCCGGGTCGGGACTATGCCGGGTATAACCGAGGAGATGATGATCCGCACCATGCAGGCCAATTACCATGCTATTGCCGAACGGACCAAAAAAGTAACCGCCATCCTGGATCAGACTTCGCTGGTAAAAGTTTCCACTAACCTGGGTACGGATATCTTGCTGCCGATTGAAGGGATTAAAGCAATATCCTCTACCGGCTTACTCAAGGAAAAAGGGATTTTTGGTAATCTGCCCAGCGGAGAATCGTATCTGATGCCAGAAGAGGGTAAAGCGGAGGGGATCATTGTGGTCGATGGATCTTTTGCCGGCATCGGCATGATTGAAGATCAGCCGATTAAACTGACAGTTGATAAAGGTATGGTGGTAAAAATTGAAGGGGGTAT
>CAYSHN010000399.1:0-4011 GCA_964430815.1 uncultured Calditrichota bacterium
ATATCGCATTCAATCAATCAGCATCGATCCGGAAGTAATCAAGGTTGACGATAAAGAAATGCTGGAAGATCTGATCGTGGCCGCCGTCAATCAGGCCATCACTATGGCCCAACAAAAATCGAATGAAGAGATGGAAAAAATCACCGGCGGTCTGCTTGGTGGAATGAATTTACCGGGTGGAATGAAATTTCCGGGATTATAAAATTATGGCCCCCACCATTTCCCCTGCCCTGGAAAATCTGGTTAATCAACTGCATCACTTACCCGGGATTGGCCGGAAAACAGCACAGCGCCTGGCCATATTTCTTTTGCGCAGTCCGCAAGAATATTGTTATGATCTGGCTGAAGCTATCACCCGCGTAAAAAAAGAGATTAAATTTTGCCGTAGTTGTTTTAATATCGCCGAGACGGATTTATGTACCATCTGCTCCGATCCGAAGCGTGAAACTGCTACTATTTGTGTAGTGGAAGATATTGTCGATATCATGGCGATTGAAAAGAGTAACGAATACCGTGGACAATATCATGTC
The DNA here is from genome assembly GCA_964430815.1 of uncultured Calditrichota bacterium. GTDB lineage: Bacteria > Calditrichota > Calditrichia > JAJRVZ01 > JAJRVZ01 > CAVZSQ01. The sequence goes on from CAYSHN010000399.1 coordinate 531, forward strand.
CTGGGTGGTGTGATTTCTCCTCTGGCCGGCATTTCAGCTGAAGATTTAAAGATCAAAGAATTACTGCACCGTGCCAACCAGGAGACCGTCAAAGAAATAATACTGGCCCTCAATCCCAGCACAGAGGGCGAAGCCACCATGATTTATTTATCCAAACTACTGAAACCTATCGGGAAAACTATCACGCGCATTGCCTCTGGTATCCCAATAGGTGCCCACCTGGAATTCATTGATGATGCCACCATCGGCCGCGCAATTTTAAGTCGCCGCGAAGTATAAGTACACTGCAGATACAGAAATTATACTGGCAGGTATAATTACTTGATGTGGTGAACCGATTCTTCCACCGCTTTTTCGATTAAACGATGGGATTCTTCTTCTCCTAAAAACCGGTTGATTAGGTTGTGACCCAGATAGATCAATGGGGTTAATATTACAGCGATTAAAAATTTATAGGAATAATTGCTTGCCGCTACTGTAATGAAGTCCTGCGTCTGCACTTTACCCGGTAACCAGAAGGCGATACCAATAATGACAAAACTATCGATGAACTGTGATACAGCCGTGCTACCGGTGGCCCGTAACCATAACATACGTCCCTGTGTTCTCTCCCGGAATATCCAGAAAATAATGACATCTACCAGTTGACTGATCATAAATGCGATTAGACTACCAAAGATAATCCACAGCGATTGTCCGAACACCGCCCTGAACTGTTCATTATTCACCGGGGAAAAATCTGCAGCTGGTACCTGGATGGCAATATAAAGCAAAGCGAAAGCGTATAAAATTAGAATTACCGTCAGAAGGGTTAAGCGGCGGACACCATTGCGACCGAAATATTCATTGGTTAGATCAGAGGTAACAAATACAATCGGCCAGGGAATAACTCCAATACTCATGGCAAAGGGTCCTAGCTGGATTAACTTCCCACCGATCAATTCACCTAGAATGGCATTGGCCACAAAAATTCCACCCAGTACAATAAATAGAATTTCACGTTTGGAAAACGATTTTACCATTTCTATCTTAATCCTTGATCAGTACAAATTATCATTCTTAACCGGTTTATTCCCTCTGCACCAGACCCGTAATTAATCCTGATGGTCAAACTGTAAATATTAGCTTAATTCCATTTTAAACCTGAGTAAGAATCTGTGAATATGAAAACTCTCACTAATTTTAAATAAAATACAATGGAAATATAAACATTTTTTATTATTCATTAATTCCGATATTTACTTTTTCTATAAAAAAGGCACTAAGTAAAAAAGTACCTAAGTACCTGAGTCCCCGAGTACCGACGCAAAACTGAAGGACTAGATCAAGGGAAATCCAGACGATCCGTCATGTGTTATTCCGGACTTGCCTTCCTGGCACCGGTAGGTTGATAGTAACAATCTTTAGATTGCGTTGATCATATAATAGCGCGAGTCCGGTAGCCGCAACTCTCGAGTTTCAGTGATGAGTCAGACAATATGATAGTAGTCGCAACCGTTAGGTTGCGAAAAAAAATGAGGACGAGTTCAAACGCCGGTGAATCGTTAACCGATGAGCAGAGTACTCAGATAATAGACGAAGGATGACATTGCCGCCGAGACTGGTATGGTAAATATCCAGGCTGCTACTATATTTCCTACAATACCCCAGCGCACAGCCGAAAGCCGTCGCGTTGCACCAACTCCCATAATGGCACCGGCAATAGTATGGGTAGTACTTACCGGAATACCAAACAAAGCCGTTCCCAGTAAAACTATGGAACCTCCGGTTTCAGCGCAAAAACCGCCGATGGGTTTTAAATGCGTCAATTTTACTCCCAGCGTACGGATTACCTGCCAGCCACCGCTCAAGGTTCCCAGACCAATGGCAGAATAGGCAGCCATAACTGCCCACCAGGGAATATAAAAACCAAGCGATTTATCATAGAACCAGCTGGGTAAACTGACATCACTGGAGAACAGTAAAACTGCAATAATGCCCATTGTTTTCTGGGCATCATTGGTGCCATGGCCCAGGCTGTAGCAGGCCGAAGAGAATAACTGGCCGATCCTGAAGACACGGTCAACCTTGCGGTTCGTCCAGGATCGGAAAATCCACATTACTGAAATCATTAACATAAAAGATATAATCATGCCAATAAGCGGTGATAAAAATATAAAGAGCGATACTTTTAACAGACCTGACCAGATCAGAGGTGCAGTTCCGGCTTTTACCAGTGCAGCGCCCACCAAGCCACCGATTAAGGCATGAGAGACGCTGATCGGCATACCATAATGAGTACACAAATAGGTCCAGATGATAGCCCCGAATAAAGCAGCAAAAACCACTTGTCGATCGACAATATTTGGATCAATAATCCCCTTGCCAATAGTATTGGCCACAGCTAAACCGAATATAAAGGCAGCAGAAAAATTAAAGAAAGCAGCCCATAAAACAGCCAAACGAGGAGTGAGTACATGGGTAGAGACAACAGTAGCAATAGCATTCGCAGCATCGTTCATGCCATTTAAAAAATCAAAGAGTAAAGCAACCAGAATCAGAATTAGAATAATTAACATAGCTCAATACTCCTGTTAACCTCTATAATCCAGTCAGTATGGTCTATATGAATGGGCAATATTCTCTTTGGTTTTTCCCACAAAAATCCAAAATATTATGATTCATAGTAATTATAGAAATATTTGGTTAGAGATTTGTTAGGATCAGGTTAAGATTTGATTAAATTAATAACCCATCCCTGCCCCTTCCCTTATGTGCGCTAGTGGGCGCATCCCCCTGCCGGCGTGATATAAGGGAAGGGGTTGTGGGGATGAATTAGGAAATATTCTCGGAGAAATCTTATTTCACTAACAGGTCTGTTATGTAATAAATAAGCGCAGCAAAGGCAGCAGATACAGGCAGGGTCAGTACCCAGGCGACTACAATTTTACCAGCAATGCCCCAGCGAACGGCTGATAAACGGCGGGTGGCCCCTACGCCTGCGATAGCACCGGCAATGGTATGAGTTGTACTCACGGGAATTCCCATTAACGCCGTACCGATCAAAACGACTGAACCACCGGTCTCGGCACAGAATCCACCCATAGGTTTGAGGTGGGTTAACTTCATACCCATGGTACGTATAACTTTCCATCCCCCCATTAAGGTTCCCAGACTTATCGCACCATAGGCCGTTAAAATGACCCATAAGGGGATATAAAATCCTTGTGACTTATCGTATAGCCATGACGGAAAATTGACCGTGCTGGTCATCAAAAGGACGACCATGATACCTATTGTTTTCTGAGCATCGTTCGTACCATGGCCTAGACTATATAACGCCGATGAGATTAACTGACCAATCCTGAATACATGATCAACTTTTTTATTCGACCAGTCTCTAAAAAGCCAACTAACCAGTATCATCAACAGAAAGGCAAGCACCAGACCGAGTGCGGGTGATAAAAAAATAAAAATGACTGTCTTATATATACCACTCATG
>CAYSHN010000400.1:0-4011 GCA_964430815.1 uncultured Calditrichota bacterium
TGCGAGCAGGAATTGCTTTTTTAATCAGGGCAACAGATCCCGGGTCCTGTCTGCCTTGTCTGACGCCAGGTCTTCGACATGCTCACGGGATGACAATACCTAGTTTTCCCTAAGGGACTCAGGGGGCAGGTCACGACCTGCCCCTACTTTGTGCCTCTGTGTCTGCCTGACGGCAGGTCTCCGGTCATTCTGACCTCCGACCTTTGTGCCTTGTTTTTTTCCATATTTCATTTGTGTCTTCTCTCTGCAAATTATAATTTAAACTTTAACAATTGCGATTTTTGATCAAAATGCCTAAAAAATCTAGTACTCTGCTGGTTTGTATTTTTTTTACAATGCTGTCTTCCCTTATATTTGCCGGACCACCTGGTGACAGTACATTCTCCGTCCTTTTCCGCTATCGGCAATCTCGGGAGTATGTGCCAGATATAAAAGATGCAGCAGGGGTTGCGTTTCGAGATATCAATGGTGATGAATTACCCGATCTATACATCATCTGCGTCCGGGGAGACAATCATCTGCTGTTAAACAGCGGCGCTTACCGTCCCTTCAAAGACGCTACTGCTCTGTCCGGTCTGGATGGCAATCCGCGTCCCAAGGGTTTTTATAATATGGAAACCGGTACCAATGTATACGACCAGAAATTTGGTACTAATATCTCCGATCTTGACAATGACGGGGATGGGGACATCCTGATTGCCGGCTGGGGTATTGCTACGGCACTTTACATTAATAACGGTAATCTGCAATTCAGAAATGTAACCGATCAACTGGAATTATTTCCACCCATCAATGCCAATCAGTTCTACACGGCCGATATTGATAACAATGGTTTGCTGGACCTGTTACTTACCGATGAATATCACGGTGTCCGTCTTTTACTCAATTTAGGTGAGAACTTTTACCAGGATATTACTCCCGGCAGCGGATTGGATTCGACCAACACGGTTCGTTCAGCAGCATTTTGCGATTTTGATAATGATGGAGATGCAGATCTGTACCTAACTCGGTATAATAAACCGGATCAAATGTATCGCAATTCGGGCAGTGGCCTTTTTAAACTGCTGCCGGCCTTCCTGGAAGTGCTACAACAGAATCTACCCACCACCGGAGTAAGTTGGGGGGACATCGACAACGATACCGACATGGATTTCCTGGTCACGGCAGCTGATGGCCACAACCTGTTATATCTGAATCAGACGGCACCAGGTGATTCCAATTGGATCTTTACCGAATTTAATTCGCTCAGCGACGGTAAATATAGGTTTCCTTCTTATGGTAGTATTCTGGCTGATTTTAATAACGATGGCCTGCTGGATATCTTCATTGCCAATACCGGTCCAAATGAACTTTTGTGGCAGCGCTCTCCTCTTTTATTTGAGCGAAGTTTTGAATATCCCCCGTCTTTACATCCCGCACCCCGGGCCAGCAGCCGGAGCGCGGTGTGCGCCGATTTTGACCTGGATGGTGATCTGGATGTGTTTGTTACCAATTTGGATACTTTCTGCGTTCTCTATCAGAACCTGACCAATACATCATCCTTCATAAAATTCAAATTGACCGGTACAGTTTCCAACCGAGATGCAGTGGGAGCCAGAATTGAATTGCATCGACCTACAGGTGCTAAAGAAATAATCGCCATTCGTGAAATCAACGGCGGTGAGGGTTATCTCTCAGCCCACGAACCGCTGGTACATTTCGGTCTGGATACTCTGACCGTGGTTGATGCGACCATTCGTTTTCCCAGCGGCAGGATTATCAATATACAAGGACTGACGGCCGGTCAAGTCTATCAGATCTATGAGTATGGTTTGCTGGAACGTTCCTTCATTCAATTTTACCAACATTTATTAAGTCTGATGCGCCAAACTGTCTTCTGGTATCAGGTTATTCTTGCTCTGTTATTCTTTATTTTGATTTTTGTCTTTGTACGCCTCGGTTTAAAACGCTACCGCTGGAGTGCCGGGGCGGCAAGCGGTTATTTGGTAGGATTTTTAATTTCAGCACTGATTGCGATCACCGCCTTGAAAAAATTAGGCCTGTTGACCATCTATATCACCATTGATATATTGACTATCCTGTTTATAATTATTTCCACCATTAATTCGGAGCGCCTGTACCGTTTGCGCAGCATCCGCGAAAGATATCGTTCGATTTTGATCGATCTGAGTAATCAGATTGTCAACATACACGATAATGACGAGTTATTCAAAACTGTTATCGAAAATATTCTGCAGATAACCGAATTTAACACCATCGTGATACTGGCTCTCGACCGAAGTGAAAAAAATGTGGAGAGTGTTATATCACGCGGAGTTGAGGTCAAACCACAGGACCCGGATATGATCCAGTTCTGGCCAGAATTTCTCTCGACCATACGGGTTCAAAAACATATACAAAAGAATTTTCATCGTAATTATATTCCCCTTTTCAATTTACTCGGTGCTGAAGTTATCTTAAGTATTGAAAGAGGAGCCAGGATTTATGGTTTGTTATCGCTTGGTGCCCGGCATCCAATCAGCCCACTTAAACGGGAAGATCTCGAATTATTCAAATCCTTATGCAATCAAATGGCTGTGGCTCTGGAAAATAATGAATACATCCACCGTTCTACGGAAATGATCAAGCGTTTAACGGCCGCCGAAGTACAGGAAAAATATTTAAAGGAATTGGAAGCAGCCTATACCGTACTGGATTCAAAAAACCGTGACCTGCAGCGGCTGTATGATGAATTGAAAAATACACAGGCCCAGTTGATCCAGGCTGAAAAAATGGCTTCCCTGGGTCAACTTGTAGCAGGTATATCCCATGAGATGAATAATCCGGTCGGTTTTATTTACTCCAACATCAAGCAACTGCAACAGTATACCCAGAGAATCGAGAGCTTTATTGCCCGTCAACTGTCAAAATCATCAAGACCGTTGTCTTCTTCCGCGGGCCAATCCCGGCAGTCAGATATCGAACAAATCAGACAGATCCTGCCGGACATAAAAAATCTGATTGAAGATACGATTACCGGCAGTAAAATGATCAAAGAACTGGTTAGCGATCTGCGTAGTTTTTCACATCTCGATCAAGCCAAGTGGCAATTGTTTAACATTCATGACGGGCTGGAAAACAGCATTAAGATCATGCTGACCCAGTTCAAGCATCAACTCACAATTCAACGCAGTTTCCAGGCCGCAGGTGTATTGGAATGTAATCCCGGACAACTCAATCAGGTTTTTCTGAATCTGTTGACTAATGCAGCGCAGGCTATCAAAGAAGAAGGTACTATTTGGATTGAAACATCAGATGTACCAGGCTCCCTGATTATCCGGATCAGAGACAATGGGATAGGTATGACTGCAGAGACGGTTAATAAAATATTTGACCCATTTTTTACTACCAAGGATGTCGGAGAAGGAACCGGTTTAGGCTTAAGTATCAGTTATTCTATCATTAAAAATCACGGGGGTACTATCGAAGTAGCCAGTACTCCCGGGCAGGGTAGTACGTTTACCATAACCCTGCCGTATAAAAAAGGTACGTAACATCGTGCCCCGTCCACAGGTAAGGGCGCGGTGTATTGTGTGCCTACTCATCCTGTAATGACGCGATGTACCATGCCCCTATCACCTCATCCCGTAAAGGCACGTATACCATACCCCTGCCAACACAATAATAAATAATATTCAGTAAACAAACTTTGTGAATTTTCCTACGTAATATCTTTTAGAGAAGGGGAGGAAATATCGGATCATGACCAATTCAAAAAGCAGGGACGCCGAACCGAAATTATTCAAAACATTTCTTGATGATATAAATCGGGTAAATATTCGACATTCTTTTAAAACCGACTGGAATGAACTAAAGGAGTTTTTCTTAACCGAGCAACGTAAACGTAAATTACGTAATATGTCCCGTTTCCGTCGCTGGTTATATACCGTCGGTTGGATGTTAAAAGGTCTCTTTCTCCGTTTGACTCCTTTCCGCCGTCTGATGCTGGTAATTGCTATTCTTTTCTTTCTA
>CAYSHN010000401.1:0-4003 GCA_964430815.1 uncultured Calditrichota bacterium
GAAAAAAGAAGCAAAAAAATATGGCCAGGATATATTACCGGAAGAAAAATATCTGCGGTCCCAGATATGATGAATAACCGCGACCGTTTCAGGCAGACCCTATTGTATGGAGCTCCGGACCGGGTTTTATATTTCGAAAATGAAATTCGCCGGGAGGTGATATCACGCTGGTGTCAGGAGGGGCTCGCTTCAGCCAGTAAACTGAGACAAACATTCCCTGTCGATGAATATGAAGAAATCGAACCGCACTTAGGTCCTTTACCCCCTATTTACCATTGGGCTGCCGATCTGTCCATCTTAAACAAATTGCAGAAAAGATTAAATATAAAAAATCCTCTGCATTTACCGACAAACTGGTTTAAGTTGAAGAAATTGGGATCACAGTGGCATCAGGTTCTGATCCTGGTGGTACATCAGGGATTTTTTCTTTCACAGGGTGTGGCCGATTGGAAAAGTTTTGATCTGTTGATCGAGCGCCTGCGCGAAAACAGGCAGTTGATCCATAGCTGGATGGAAATCTACGGGGAATTTGCCGCACAAATGGCTGACAAAATTTTAGCTAAAGTAAGAGTCGATGCCGCTTTATTTAGCGAACCAATTGGCGGATTAAGCGGTTCGTTGATCTCGCCAACCATGTATCGTGAAATAGTACTGCCTAGTTATCAACCCGTATTGGACATTCTGACCAAATATCGTATTCCGTTAATTATCTTCAGAACTTATGCCAATTCCCGTTTACTGATACCGGAGGTGCTCAAAGCAGGATTGAATTGTTTATGGGCATATGAATGCAATAGTCAGGAAATGAATTATGTCGAACTACGCCGGGAGTATGGTCGTGATTTAAGCCTGATCGGTGGAATCGATCTGGATGCACTACGCAAGAACACAGCAGCTATTCAAAACGAGATTGAAGAAAAAGTCCCGGCCTTGCTCGCAGCTGGCGGATATCTTCCGGCGGCGGATGGCCGGATTCGTAAAGATGTATCATTTGAAAATTATGTTTTTTACCGGGAATTACTGAGTAAATATATTCATATTTAAAAAGTATTACGATTTAAATCTTTCACACCTGTATGTAGGTGACTGAATATTATTGGTAACTGAAAAGAGGAGAGCATGGAAGCGTATGAAGCAATTATAACTCGCAGAAGTGTACGCAAGTACACCAATCAACAAGTCACTGATGAGTTCATTCATAAAATTTTACAGGCAGGTATGTTTGCACCTTCAGCCCATGATCACCGTCCCTGGCAGTTTATTATTATTACTGCCAGAGAAATATTACTGGCCATTCCGCGTTTCCATCCTTACGCTGAAATGTTGAAGCAGGCTTCTCTGGCTATTGTTATCTGTGGTGATAAAAAATTGGAGAAAAGTTTGGATTATTTATTGTTGGACTGTGCGGCAGCAACAGAGAATATGTTGTTAGCCGCCCATGCACTCGGATTGGGGGCTGTTTGGTTAGCAGTGCATCCACGCCAGGAACGTATCAAGGGGATTGCCAACCTGTTACAATTACCCGATTCGATCATACCGGTCGCTATGATTGCACTGGGCTATCCTGTTGAACAAAAGACCACGGCCGATCGCTTCGATCCTGCCCGCATTCATCTCAACAAATGGTGATATATGAATAAAAAAAAATGTAAATAAATTAACAATAAATATTGCGAATTTGTCAACGAATGATTACTTTCATACACTTATTTCTATCTTGTTTTCTCAATTTCAAAATATACAGCAAGGTTTTTTATATGTACGTATTTTGACTTATATCATGCACTTAACCCAAAACAAGGAGAATCAAACATGAGGACTTTCCTAATCTTAAGTTTTACTATTATCCTGGCTGTGCTGTTAGTCGGCTGCGCCAAATATCCCCAAGAAGCGATCGACGCTGCTCAAGCTGCTTTAAATGCCGCTAAGCAAGCTGAAGCAGATCGCTATGTGCCGGATCTGTTTAATGCAGCACAAAAAACTATGAATGATGCTTTAGCCTTAGCCGATAAGGAAAAGGAAGCGACGTTCAGCAATTACGATGAAGCATTAAAACTGGTGGCTTCGGCAACAGAAGCAGCCAATAATGCAGCAAATGCAGTGGCAGCGAAAAAAGACGAAGTAAAGGCAGCGGCCGAAGGTTTGCTGGCTCAAATCCCCGAGGCATTAAAGAATGCCCAAAAAGCGTGGGCGAAAGCTCCTCGCGGCAAGGGTACCCGTGAAGCACTGGCAGCGATAAAAGCTGACATTGAAGCCCAGGGAAAAGCAGTCGAAGAAGTTAATGCTGCTCTAACCAGTGGTGACGTTCTTACCGCCCAACAAAGAGCTCAGGCGATTCTCGATAAATTAGCATCTTTAGTAGCCGAGTTACAACCTAAGAAATAAATGTCGTAGATTTATCTTTCCGGTGATCAGTACTTCTGGTCACCGGAAAGTTTTTTTTGCCCTGCTGGATTTTAATTTAGATTAGTGGTGAATTTATACATTAATATTATAGATGTGCCTCTTCAACCGCTTCATACAAATTATACTGCTGCTGCTAATTACCGGTTTTACTCCATATTCTTCCGAAATTAAATCTGACCATGCCGTCGGATCACTATCTAATGCTGTCAACCAGGAAAGGCATGATCTGCTTATTTCACAAATTGAACAATTACAATCGCAAATTGGTCAATTAAGACAGGAATATGAAAAATTCTTGCCTAAAAAAGCATATTTGATTATCAGTACATCGGATAACCAGGTTGTACTGATGAATAAAGATGAGGTGCTGCATCGCGGGCGATGCTCAACAGGAAGTTTTGTCCTGCTCAAAGCTCCTGATAGTCGTCAGTGGCTATTCAAAACCCCACGAGGTCAATTCAAAGTAAATGTAAAATTGAAAAATCCGTCCTGGTATAAACCCGATTGGGCCTATATTGAAGAAGGCAAACCAATTCCCTCGCTCTATTCACCAGCCAGATGGCAGGATGGTGTGCTTGGAAAATATGCCCTGGGTTTTGGTCCGGCTTTTATGATTCATGGAACAATATATAAACGCTTCCTGGGCTTACCTGCAACACATGGCTGCGTACGTTTAGATGATAACGATATGCAAATAGTTTTTCAAAAACTAACCCATGGCTGTAAAATCTACATTTATTAAACACTCATTCCTATTTACAGAATCCTGGCCTGCTGAAAGATCCTGTTCATCTCGGTTTTTTACCTTCAGCATAAAAAAAGTGATCCCCCGTCTAAAACTCTGGTCAATTTTTTTATTATTATCGTTTTATCTAAGTTTTTGTCAATCAAATCAGCAAGACCAGACTTCAAATGGAGTAATTGTACCTGCAAGTGCTGAACCGCATATTCCGGAGAATATCGATTCGCTACAGCAAACATATATTGATCTGGAGATCGAAGAATTATTCTGGCGAAACCGTGTGTCCATGTCCCGCGATGCTTCCATAGATCTTACTATCGATCTAATAGATAGTACCGTTTATCTGGATATCAAGGGAGTTACCCTGCGTAAAAGCAGGATAAGTCAATATCAGATCAGTCGTTCGATGGTATACCTGAAATGGTATTCGGCCTATAAAACTTGGTTAGCCGGACCTTTTACTTTAAAACAGGATAGCGTATCCTCCATACCCAAAGTACCGGTTTTCATTAAGGATCTGGCCGCCTATCCATTGGATTACTTTGATGATTGGACCTATTTCACCCGCTTAGAGAATGAAGGTCCAGTACATTATTTACTGGAATACGACCGTGACCTGTTGGTGCGGATAGACCAGGATAGTGATGCCGTCCTGGCTAATGAACTACCGGAGCATTGGCTCAGAATATCGATACCCGCTACTGATGCCAAAGCTATTTACCGCGCTTTAGCTATACCTTCTGAAATGACCTTACGGTACTAAAATCAAAAGGGGGCTGTCTCAAAAGTGTCGATTTGTCATTCCTCGTCCGGTAATCACGCCGGTAGGCGGATCAGCCTGCTGGCTGACTGCCG
>CAYSHN010000402.1:0-3994 GCA_964430815.1 uncultured Calditrichota bacterium
GGACCTGTGATGTGGGCATCCATGTGGACGGTATCATTATGAATCCCACCGTTTGGGTGGATGGGGCAATTCTTCTTGAGGAAGGGAAATTGTTGGTGTAGGGAGAAAGGCCAAAGGTTAAAGGCCAAAGGGAAAAGCCGGTCTACCGCTAGGCAGAGGAAATGAAGCCATTCCCGCTGAGCATATAGCACGCTTGATCGTATGTTGGCGGGAATCTTTGATAGAAAGAAAAAGGGACAAAGAAGAAAACGGCACTAAGGCACTAAGGGATTTTTTACTTAGTGCCTTAGTGCCATAGTGCCTAAGTGCCTTGTTCATCCCATCTTCCTCATCACACTACCCACCTTATCCTCCATCGACTGATTCCGGTCTACACGCGTCCCCATCCTTATCGAAGTGAAAATCCGCGGGGCACCCATCTGATGCACCACTTCATGACAGCGTTTTACCGCGGCCATTACCTGATCCCATTCCCCTTCAATATTGGTACCATAAGCATGCAAACTGGTTCTTAATCCGGCTTCCTGGAGTATCTGTTCACAGGCAGTAATATATTTAGAGAGTGATACCCCCACCCCCAGTGGTACAACACATAGATCAAGAATGATTTTCATTGGATTTCCTTCAGCTTAAATCGGGAACTTCTTTCTTTTTCCTTAATTTCATGTTCAATAGTTCCACCATGAAAGAAAAAGCCATGGCGAAATAGATATAACCTTTGGGCAGATACAAGTCCAGCCCTTCGGCAATGATAGCCACACCGATCAGGATCAGAAAACTGAGGGCCAGCATTTTAATGGTGGGATGTGCATCCACAAATTCTCCGATCGAACGGGAAGCAAACATCATGACCAGAACAGCACCAATAATAGCGATGATCATTATGGCTACCTGCTGAGCCATACCGATGGCGGTGATTACCGAGTCCAGCGAAAAGATAATGTCGATCAGGGCGATCTGAATTAAAACACCCAGTACTTTACGGGAATGAATTTTCAGCTTTTCTTTTTCTTCCTCATCCTCCAGAGTACTGTGAATTTCATAGGTGCTTTTTACCAGTAAAAAAAGGCCTCCACCGATCAGGATTATATCCCGGCCGGAAATCTGCTCGGAAAAAATGGTAAACAACGGTGCGGTTAATTTCATTACCCAGGTCAGTGATAGCAGCAGGGCAATACGGGTGATCATGGCCAGGGCCAGGCCCAGGATCCGGGCCCAGTTACGTTTATGTTTGGGTAGACTGCTGACTGAAATGGAAATAAAGATGATGTTGTCGATGCCCAGAATGATTTCCAATGTCATCAGGGTAATCAATGCTAACCATGATTCTGATTGAAATATCCAGTCCATATGAATATCCTGTCATAATTTTATTTTGTTCATCAACATTTTTATCGGGGTTGAGTTTTGCATGATATAAAAATGCACCGCCGGTACTTTATGGTTTAACAACTCCTCCAGTTGCTTTACCGCCCAGTTTACTCCAACCTCCAGCACATGTTCCGGTTTGGCTGCCGAGACTTCCTCTGCCAGTTCTTCGGGAATACTGACATGGAAATTTCGCGGCAAGGTGGTCAGATTGTTTTTAGCCAGCAATATTTTTAAACCAGGAATGATCGGTGCGATGATGCCTTCTTCACGGCAGGCCTGTACAAAATTGAAATAATAGTGATTGTCGAAAAACATCTGGGTCACGATGTAACTGGCTCCGGCCTGGATTTTCTCTTTTACAAACTTGATGTCCGATTTAAGATTGGGTGATTCGTAGTGTTTCTCTGGATAGCCGCTGACCCCGATGCAAAAATCCGAAGGCCGCGCATCGAGCAAACTATCTTCCAGGTATTTGCCCAGATTCATATCAGCGATCTGTCGCACCAGATCCGCGGCATGGGTATTGGCCGTACGCCCGTGCAGTAACGGTTTCTGATATTCGCTTTCATCGCCGCGGATAGCCAGAATGTTCTCTATACCCAGATACTGAACATCAATCAGAAAATCTTCGGTCTCTTCGCGGGTAAATCCCTGGCAGAGCACATGCGGCACCGCATCGATATTGTATTTGTACTGGATCAGGGCACAGATACCCAGGGTACCGGGACGCTTACGTTTGACAATTTTTTTAATTCCCCGCTCGGATTCTTCATACACAACCTCGGCTGCATGACTGGTGATATCGATAAACGGAGGTTTATATTTGACAATATCGTCTACCGCCGCCAGTAATCCTTTAATATCTCCACCCCGTTTGGGAGGAATGATCTCAAAACTGATCAAAGGACGTTGTGCTTTTTGTAAATGCTCAATCACTTTCATCTTCAAGTCCTGAGTTATGATTTGGTAAATTTAACTAAGAACAAATAATTTAATCTTAAATTTGAAGATATACTAAGATAAAATCCAGATCGGATTGGACAAAGCCGTTCTACCGGTTTTTGTCGTCAATTCAGCACGAATATAACCATTGCTTTTTTCAGGAGAGAAATCAATCTCTGCCTGGTAGTCATATTTTTCCGGCTCCATATCGTGATTGAAAATTATCCGCTCCTGATCATATCCGTCTTGAGCTGACAGAACTTTAATATTTTTTAATACTGAAAATTCCTGAGAGGATCTGGCCACAAGTCTCAACCGGGTAATGTCCTGTAGCCGGCTGCCGGTGTGGTACCAGTTGTTTTGATCACCGCAGGCCTGCAATGAAAGCGCCGGACCATCAGTCATGAAGCAGGCTCCCTGCCGGATAGCATTCAGAATAACAGGCATACTCTTGCCCCCATCAGGCAGATAAACACCAGTGCGCCAATGGCCGAACAGGTGTAAATAATTCTCACGCATGGTCAGGAAGGGGAAGCCGATCTGCCGAAAACGGGCAAAGTTGCCATGAGCATCGTTGCCAGCCAGACCTATCTGACGGTAGCCGTGTAATAATTGGCTGATCCATAACTGTTTGCCCTGATTATCTGTCGCTGCACCTGAATGATTAATAAATTGCAATCCATGCAAGTGCTGATATGCGCAGTCCTGTTCTCGCCAGTGCCCTCTGCGGATCAACAGCTTTTGCAGGAATGGTGGTTTTTCAGCCGGATGTGCTGCCAGGGCCAATGCATCGTCGGGTAGATTTGTCAGCAACTCCGCAATCGACATTTCGGATCGTGTACGCAGCCATTTTTCCGCACTATCGCCCGAGCCATAAAAAAATTGACGGGAATTATAGACCAAACAATGAACATTTCTGTCGTTGCTATTGCGTACCGTTACCTCCTCACCCGGAATGATTTGTAAGGTGTTATGCCTATTAAAATTTTCAACTTCTGCCCAGAATTGTTGCCATTTGGATAAGCCCGGATCATTCAGCAGATAATTATCCGGTTGGTCATCCAGATCATAAGAATGATCGGTAGCACAGAAAAAATCAAGTTCCAGTGCCGTCGCCAGTCTGGCTGTTGCGGTTAAGGAAGCACCGAATTCCACCTGGTCCGAAGTGTAAATGGTATGGGCATGAGATTCTCCATATACACAGTTGTTCAGGCGGGGTATAGTTTCGGCTGAAATGTAGACCGGCAGTGCAGCATGTGAACTACCACGATGATTATCGTTCCAGCAGGTTTTTATGGTCCCGTTACTCTGGTAGGTAATTCTGATATTCATCAACTGGTGACCAACATTTAAATCATGGGTCGGGAATTCCAGAATGATCTCTTCATATTTGCTCTGGACCCGACGCTCCAGTTTTTGCTGAAATAAAAATTGGGTGCCGGAGTAAACAGCGATTTCATGCAAGAGGACAGGATACTGCCAGGCATCTTTAACAATGAGCAGTACCGGCAAGACATTATCTTTTGTCAGGCGGGAAGGGCAGTCGGCAATGATCTCGGGTTCGGCCTGCCGTAAGCGGCTGATAAAATATTTAAAGCGGAAATGGGTTTCGGCATAGAGAAAGGGTAACCATAGTAAAGGCAGCGGGTTATTAAAATCTGATGTAAAATGAATCGACATG
>CAYSHN010000403.1:0-3980 GCA_964430815.1 uncultured Calditrichota bacterium
ATCCTCAAAACAGTTCATATAAGCAGGAAGAAAATTTTTAAATGTAAATGGAAAACCGGTCGCAAATAAACAATCCTCCAGATGATCGGTCTGATTAACCCGGATGGGTTGACCATTTAAGTACGCTCCCTTGTTTCTTTCCGCCGAAAAAAGTTCCTGATGAATGGGATCGTATACTACACCCAGTATGATCTGTTTTTTAAATTGCAGGGCAATGGAGATGGAAAAAACCGGTATCCCCGAAATATAATTTTTTGTACCGTCGAGAGGATCGATGATCCAGCAATATTCACTGGAAATATCTTTTAAACCACTTTCTTCGGCCAGAATTGTGTGGTCCGGAAAAGTCTGATGCAGGATACGGATAATCTCGTGCTCGGATTTTTCATCGACGTGAGTCAGAAAGTCGTTTTTTCTTTTAATCCGGATTTGCTCAGCTGTGATCTTTCTGAAATTTTCCATAAGTATGGTGGCTGCGGAAAGAGCAGCCTGTTTAGCAGTTTCGATCATGATGTCTTTATTTCTATTTTACCAAATTCTTTTAATTTAGAAATGACCACATTTTTAATCTCCTCTAGGCGTTGTGGTGACCGTGCTTCAAAACGTAAAACCAGTACCGGCTGAGTATTGGAAGCCCGTACCAGTCCCCAGCCATCTCCAAACAGAATGCGTACACCATCTGTATCGATAACATCATAATGGGTTGAGAAATATTCTTTGGCCTGTCGTGCTATTTTGAATTTTTCTTCATCATTGGCCGTATCAACCCTGATTTCCGGAGTCGAGAAATATTTCGGAACATCAGCCAGCAGAGCAGACAATGGTTTGCGGCCGTGAGAAAGCAATTCGACCAGCCTAGCCGAAGCGTAAATGGCATCATCATAACCATAATACCGATCGGCAAAAAATAAATGTCCACTCATCTCTCCGGCCAGCGGTGCTCCGGTCTCTTTCATTTTTTCCTTCAGCAGTGAATGGCCGGTTTTCCACATGATCGGTTGGCCGCCAAATTTTTCAATCATTTCCGGCAAGGCCTGTGAACATTTTACTTCAAAAATAATTTTGGCGTCTGGCTGCCGGCGGATAATATCACGGCTAAAAATAAGTAACAGACGATCACCCCAGATAACCTGGCCGTTTTCATCGATTACCCCCAGGCGGTCACCGTAGCCATCATAGCCTATGCCCAGATCGGCATGGGTATGCTGAACGGATTCGATCAGGTCATGAAGATATTTTAGAACAGTTGGATCGGGGTGATGATTGGGGAAACGTCCGTCAGGTGTATCAAACAAGTCAACGGTTTCCATTCCCAGTTCTTTGAATAAACGGTGGGCGACCAAAGCGGCGGCACCATTTCCCGAGTCCAACACAACTTTCATTTTCTTTTTAATTTGAATATCTTTTTTTATATGTTCAATATACGCTGGGATCAGATCCGCTTTCTCAACCGCACCATGACCGCATGTAAATTTTCCGACCTCGATAATCTGTCTGATCTTTTGAATTTCTGCACCGTAAACAGGAGCATTTTGAACTGTTAGTTTAAAACCATTATATTCCGGTGGATTATGACTGCCGGTGATCATCATACCACCATCAACCGGTAAATTATACATACTATAGTACTGTACCGGCGTTGGAACAATGCCGATATCGATCACATCGATTCCTGCCTGATTTAATCCTTTGATCAGGATACTGCGAAACCGTTCGGTGGAAAGACGTACATCACCACCCAGGGAAATTTTTTTTAACTGATGCTGCCGCAGGTAGGTACCAAATCCCTGAGCTAACAGATAGACCACTTCATCGGTCAGATCCTGGTCTACGACACCGCGAATATCATATTCACGAAAAATCTGTGGATTAATCATAAGTTATACCAGTTTCACTCAATCAGCTGAACAATTTAAAGTCATTTAGAATATCAACCGATAATTTATAGGTGAGGCAAATACAGTTCAATAATGATTTTAGTTAACAGGATCAGAATCGAAAGTTAGCCCCGGGAAGGAAATAGGTTAAATTTCAGTTCTACTAGAGTATTAAACCTGAAATTTGTAGGTTGGATAATTAGTAATTTGACAAGCGGTCTTAACATTCTGATTTATATTAAAAAATGCATTGACTTTATAGTAAAAATTTTTAATTTTCATATAGTTACGTAGTTAAGTAAAAGAGGATTTTGAATGAAGGAAAGAATCTTGCGAGCTCTGGAAAGTGTGCGACCGGGATTACAAGCGGATGGTGGGGACGTTGAGTTAGTAGATGTTGATGCTAACGGTAAAGTGCTGCTGCGATTGACCGGAACCTGTGGGGATTGTCCCATGTCCAAAATAACGCTGCAGCAGGGGATTGAAAGAATCATTAAAACCCAGGTACCGGAAGTATCGTCAGTCGAAGCCGTATAACATGAAACGAGGTTGTGCGTGTCATGATTGAAGTTAGTGTAAATGGTATTTTTTTGACACAGTCACAAGCCAGTGGTATTATCCTGAAAGAAAAGAACGGGGATCGTACTCTACCCATTGTAATTGGCGAATACGAAGCCCAATCGATTGCTTTAGGACTGGAAAATATAAAACCACCACGGCCAATCACCCATGATCTGGCCATGAATATACTCGATAGTGTGGGTATTAAAATTGATAGTGTACTGATTACCGAACTGAAGAATAATACTTATTATGCTATTATACGTTTACGCAAAAATCTAGATAGCTGGGATATCGATGCCCGGCCCAGTGATGCGATTGCCATGGCAGTACGTGGCACGATTCCGATTTTTGTCGAAGAAGAGGTCATGAATATGGGTGCCTTTGATCCGACCAATCTGGAAAAAGAAAATAAACAGCACCCCCTGGATACGGCTACCAGCAAATTGGATAAATTGAAGAAAGAACTGCAAAAAGCTGTCGAAGATGAAGAGTATGAAAAAGCAGCAGAATTGCGTGATGAAATTAAAAGGATAGAAACCGGATCTTGATTCATTGCTAAATTTAGAATTCGTTATCAGATTACTATTTATAGGTCCAGCTTTCAATAAGTGTTCACATCAACGACACATATTTGAGGGATTATGAAGGATTATCGTTTTCTGGCAAAATTATATGGCGTACGGGGCAGTTATCCAATTGCACCACGCGAGGGTACACGTATCGGCGGTAATACAACCTGTTTAATGGTTAGAACCAAACGACAGATCATTTTTTTTGATGCAGGTTCGGGGATCATTGAAGCAGGGCGGCAGTTAATACCTGAGATTATGGAACACAGCAAGAAATCCAAGGAGCCCCTTGATATCACCATCATTTTTACCCATACCCATAATGATCATCTATTAGGTTTTCCTTTTTTTGCTCCATTGTATATGCCTAATGTTCATATGCATTTGATCGGTCCAGCCACCCTGGGTGTGGATTTTGAAGATATTTTAAGAACATTAGTCGAACCACAGTATTTTCCGGTATCGATGGATGAATTCAGATGTGAAAAAGATTTTTATAATGTGAATGAAAATATGATTATCTATTTTGTCGAAGATGATCATCTGCCGCATCTGGGTACGGTCAACAGAACCAATACGGATGGCGCCGAACTGGTAATCAGTACGATGAAATATTATTTTCATCCCAAGGACGGCAGTTATAACTACCGAATTGAATGGAATGGTCATTCGCTGGTTTTTGCCACGGACGTCGAACAGTATGCAGGCAGCGACCAGCGCCTGATGAAATTTGCCGAGGGGTGCGATGTTCTGATCCATGATGCTCAATATGATCTGGAGCAATATTTGAAAGTACAGGGTTTTGGACACAGTAATTTCGAAATGGCCTGTCAGTTAGCCCTAAAAGCCAAGGTTAAAAAACTATTGTTGTTCCATCACGATCCGAATAATGATGATGAAGCATTATTGCGGATCGAAAAACAGGCCAAGGGAATTTTTCCAGCTAGCGAACTGGCTACCGAGAGCTGGG
>CAYSHN010000404.1:0-3973 GCA_964430815.1 uncultured Calditrichota bacterium
CTTTGATGCGTAAACACCTTTTGATGTTTTCCCGCATGTATTAAGATAATCTGTCGGTACCCGTTCATATTCTCCTTTCTTTGATTCAATTACTATTTTAAAATTGGGTCCCAATTCCGATGAAAAAGCGTTCGCTTCGGTGCATAATTTAGTTTTAATAATATTGAGTTTATTTCGAAAATCAATCAATCTTGATGAACCCGTAGGTAATTCTTTTGCACATTCATCAATAACTTGGGTTATTAACTCATTGGAACGTTGTAATGGTTTTACATCTTTTAATTTTCCAGTCATACACGTTTTAAATTTTTCAGCCATCTAAAAAACCCCCTTGATTGAAATATAAAAAAATCGGATAAGATATGTTGCCTATCTTATGCCGTTTCATTCTTAACCCGGATTACCGATTTCCTCAATGGTTCTATTACTTGACCCGGTTTTGCGAAGGTAGTTATGTCCCGGACGGGAAGCTGCATCGGCAATAAGAATGAGGGCATTTTGCCGCCAAGACCAGTCGAAATTCCGATTCCACCCATGGGTAGATTGAGCTTTGGGAATAACATCTTGATTGCACCAGCAAAGTCTTGTCGCATGAGTTCTTGACCAATGTGCTGCAATTTTCCGGGAATATCAACGACTGATAAATTACCCAGATATTGGATAAGTTGTCGGGTTAATCCAACAAGACCCGTAGCAAATAACGGCATTCCCGAATATGCTACAACATTCATTACATCATGTCCAACTGGAATTATCCGTTTTAAACCTTGATTGATTCCGATTGCCCCAAGTCCACCAATAGCGGTTTTGAGCAATGGTATAAGATCGGGGTCCGCACAATCAATAAGTTCATTCCAAATTCCAGATAGGATATTTCCTAAATTCGCTTCTAACGGGGTTACTGAATTCAATCCCGTCATAAAATTCAAAATATCAGAGTTTATTTTGTTAAACGCTTCTGCCATTTTTGGTTCCTCAATATTTTCAAAAGTTAAAGTTTGATCTACATTCCATTTCTCACGTTTAAGAATGTTTGTCGCCTTGATCTGTTCGTACGAAATTATCCTATCGCCAATCCGACAATGCGGACATTCTTGTGTTTCCTTAGCGATTTCCTCCACTTGCGAACGGGTATATTTCGGTCTAAGATAGAAAATACGTCTGATATAGAACTGGGGATTATCGGGAAAAATCCCCCATTCAATTTTGACATTCTCTGAATAAGGTAGCAGAACAAATGGGGTCGCATTTGTTTGTTTGTGAAGGATATAATAAGCGGGGGTTTCCTCTATCTTGCCGTATTCGGCTGATTGAACGATTGACATGATTTTTTCTCTCGTATCTGTTCATCAAACGCCAGTACTAATGCTTGGATTCTCACAATTTGATTTTCCAAGTAGTCAATGACATTTGGATTTCTATCATATATTTGTTCAATCCTATCAAATAATTTTATGTTATTTTGTGCTATGAAGTTCAATAAATGTTGAGAAGTTACATTACTTAACCCATATTTAGCACCCCGCTTCTGTCGGTCATTTAACGCTTCATACCAACTATAAGCGAATATGACTTCGGTCTTGAAGTATTCATCCATGTTGGTATTACAATTAAAACATCGCTCAAATAAATCGGGTTCGGAATTCGATAAATAGGAATATAGTTGCTGCGGGATTAACTCTTCTAATTCTTTAGATGAGAATTCTTCAGTTTTGGTTAGTGTTTTGGTCGTCATTGCCGTCATCCTCTGGTGTTTGTGTTTCTGGCATGGCATTGGGGACCCGTAGAAGATTCTTGACCCGATTGGATAATTGTGTCGTTAAAGGCTGATTTGGTTTCATTGATACGGGACCCGGACCTTGGGATTGTTGTTGGGATTGCTGCTGCGGTTGTTGTTGATTCATATTCGGGAATTCATCCTTCAGATTCTTGACCATATTTTGAATCGTCATAAGCGTTTGGTTCCACATATTTGTTTGTTCCTTATCTTGGGTCATCTTCTGGGCTTCTAATTGCATTTGTTGTTCCATGTGCAATTTTTCCTTTTCGAGTTCCATGACCATTTTTTTCGCTTCGAATTGAAGGTTTAATTCATGATCAGTCGGCGACCTATCTCCCCCACCTAATATTCCCGCTTGTTTGAAATTCTCCATTTGTTTCTGGAATTGACCCAATTGGTCCATAAATGAGGGCTGTTGGGTCGATTGTTGCATTTCCTGAATTTTCTCATACAACATTTGGGTTTGTTGTTGCTGGAGTAATTGTTGTTGTTCCATGATTTTTGATTGCAATTGGTTTTGGTTATTGATGAGGGCGATGAGAATTTCCTTATCGGAACTTTGCTGGGGTGGTGGGTAGTACGGCTGCTGATTGCGTGTATTCATGACACTTGAAACCATTTGAGCGATTGCTTGTGCGTTCGCACTCCCGCTATCTTCTTTTTTATTGCCTCCCATTAGTTCGGCGAATCCCTTATATAAATCCATAATTTCCTTGACTTGATTGACGGGGTCCTGTGGTTGGGGAATATAGGGAGTACTCGGACTTGCAGCTTCCCGTTTTAATTTCTCGGTGTACGCTTGAAGTAAATTCGCTTGGTTCATTTGTTTAATCTGATTAATTGTATTGTCAAATGACGAATCGGCTTGACCCTTGACTATCTGTTCAATTGCCCGTTTTCCCGCTTCTTTTGCAATGGGACTTATCCCTTCCTTGATTCCCGCTTTCATCCCGATATTAACCCCACTTTTAAGACCTTTATTGGCTTCTTCGGTGACTTCTTCTTCATCCAAGCCTAAATCCATATCATCCATGAAGTCGGCATCGGAACCGGGGACTTCTTGTTTCGTAATTTTCTTTTTGCTCATACATTCTCACTATAGGTTATTTCTGTTTTAGAAACGACTATTGTATTTGTTGTTATTACTACATAAGTCGATGCCGTGCATTTCTGACAATAAATATCAAGTAATAAAATATTATTGTGATATTTGAACGACATAGACTTTTTCGATATATCCAAATTGCCACAATGGGCACATGGAATTTCTATCTTATCTTTTTTGGTTAAGGTTATTTCAATGCTCATGATTTACTACCTCCAAATATGGTATCGAATATCTGTTTGATTTGGGAGTAATTATTTTGCGGATTACCCCCCGATTTTTTATTTTTACGTCCAATCTCATTTAATGTGTGTTTGGTACTGCTAACAGCGTCATCTAACAAGACATGAATCATCCCAGCGACCAGATTATCGGCATAATTCCCGCCCATGGCAATTGCAAGGGCATTAATCTGAATGAAATCATGGAATAATGCCCGGTGGTGGTGTTTCAGCATTTGTGCGGGTGCGTCCATGAGATCGGTCATGCCCGTCACGTATCCCAGTATCATTCGCTCGAAAGCGTCATGTTCCTGTTTTCTCGGCATAATTTAACCCGTTTTTGATTTTGGTTTGTCTTTATTTACCCTTTCTATAATATCCATTAGAAGTTTGAATTTTTCTGGAGAATTGGGTTCTTCTGTTTGAAAGTATGCAATGGTTAATTGTGCTGCTACTGGTTCGGTATTTTTTCCCATATATGATTCCATTTTCAAATCAAATTCAAGAAATACATCCCAAATTTCTTCTATTAGTTCTTTATTTATCAATTTTCTCACTTTCTTTAATAATTTCAGTGATTCCTTTCTTGATTCCCTTGGTCATTCCTTCTTTGACTCCTTCGGTTGCTGCTTTCTTCGATATATCATTATATTCCTTCTCAGTAATGACCTTTGGGGTAATCGGCTTCGGATTTACGACCATCGGGTTCAAAATCCGCATTTGTTCGCTCATCAGAAGAAAGGGCTTGACTTTCTTCTCGAATTTCTGTTCGGTTACGCTGAATCGGCTGATAAACTGAATGTGTATTGCCTCGGGATACATCTGGAGTATCTCTTGTTTCGCACGTTCAACCGCTGCTTTCGATTC